>JAVEEC010000118.1 GCA_030840645.1 Frankiaceae bacterium | reverse complement strand
CGGACGCCGGCGTGAACCGCAGCTTGCCTTCGACCGCGGACACCGTGCCGCCCGACACGGACGCCGCGTCGAACGTCTCCACTGAGGGAGCGCCGGAGACGGGGACGAAGTCGTTGGCGAGCACGTCGATGTCGACGGGCATGCCCGCCGTCGTCGTCGCGCTGTCCGGCCGCGCCAGCGGGTCGTCGGTGATCGTCCACGTGTAGCTCGTCGGCGCCGTCTGCACCTGGCCGACGACGTCGGTGGCCACCACCGAGAACGTGTGGTCGCGCGCCGGCTCGAGGCCGGTCAGTGCCACCGGGCTCGTGCAGGGCGTGTACGCCGCGCCGTCCAGGGTGCACGTCCACGAGGCGACGCCCGCCGCCCCCAGCTCCACGCCCTCGAACGCGAACGACGTGTCAGGGCCGGTCATCGACGCCTCAGGCTTCGCCGTGAAGGCCGACTTCGGCGGCACGTTGTCGATGCCCCACTGGCGGCGCGCGGGCGTGCCCTCGACGTTGCCGAGGTTGTCCACGCCGCGGATGCGGAGGTTGTGGATGCCGTCCCCGCGGTCGGTGGCGACGTACGGCGTCGTGCACTCGAAGAACGGCTCGTCGTCGAACGAGCACTCGAGGTGGTCGACGCCGGCGATCGCGTCGGTGGCGGAGTACTCGAACGTCCCGACGTTCTCGCGCGTCACCGCGGGCGGGCCGCTCGTGATCGTGCTGTCGGGCGCCGTGGTGTCGACGGCGAACGGGAACCGGCCCGGCGACGCGTCGAGATTGCCGGCCTTGTCCCGGGCGCGGACCTCGAACGTGTGCGCCCCGTCGGGGACGTCCGTGCGTGCCACCGGGCTCGTGCACGGCGCGAACGCCGCGGTGTCGAGCCGGCACTGGATCTCCAGCAGGCCGGACGTCGCGTCCGCACCCTCGAAGACGAACGCCGGGTCGTTGTCTGCGGAGAGCTCGTCCGGACCGGTGAGGGGCTGGGTGGTCGGCGCCTGCGTGTCGATCTTGACCGTCGCCGGGAGGTCGATGCTGCGGTTCTTCGCCACGTCCCTCGCCCAGCAGGCGAGGTTGTGGACGCCCTCGGCCGTGTACTCGAACACCCCCGTCGGGCCCGAGTCGTTGATCTGCTGCGGCCCGTTGTCGTCGTAGCACGTCTCGAAGATGACGCGCCCGCCGGACTCCGGGTCCACGCCTTGCACCGTCAGCGGCGCAGGCTTCGTCACCCACCATCCCGACAGCCCGTCCGGGACCTGGGTGAAGGCCAGGGACGGGGGCGTCGAGTCCACCAGGCACTCGACCGGGAACAGAACGCTGGGTTCGTCGGCGTCGTTCGTGTTGACGTTGAGCGTCGCCGTGCGCAGCCCGTCGGCCCCCTCGCCGATACAGACGATGTACAGGATGGTGAGCGCCTCGGAGCCGGAACCGATGGTCTGCGGGAAGTTGTACGGCTGGCCGTCGATCGAGCCCGGTTCGCCGCGGTAGACGTCGAACTTCCCGGCGTTCGGGCCTGCGAAGCCGGCGCTCTGGACCTGCAGCGCCTGCGGCCCGTCGTTGTGCAGCACGAGCGTCTGAGACGCGGTGCCGCCGTTCTGCGCGAACATGTCGCCGAGCGTCGTGCCGGCGACCGGGTTGGTCCGCAGCTCCGGCCCGCAGCCCGCGTCGTCGATGTGCATGCTCATGGTCTTCTGCGGGCCGCCCGAGTTCTGGTCCCAGCCGCCGTCGACGTCGTAGGACTTCTGCACCTGCTTGTAGGCCTGGCGCTGGAACTTCCAGCTGGCGCCGCCCCCGTTCGGGCCGAACGTCACGTAGTACGTCTGTCCCGCGACGAGTGGCGCCGCTGTGTCGAGCTCGGCGCAGGACGGGCTCGGGCCTGTCACCTCGTCGATGGGTGCCGTGCCCTTGCCGAGCAGGGTGCCCGGATTGCCGTTGTTGTCGGCCCGGATGGCCAGCACGACCGTGCTGGAGCCCGTCTGGAACCGCGTCTGGCCGTAGACGGAGACGCTCCGCGCGGTCCCGCTGACCGCCGGGATGAACGCCTGCGCCAGGCGCTGGGGGTAGCCGGCCTCGTCGGCGTTGACGTCCACCACGTCGTTGGGCTGATCGAGCGTGGTGAACAGCGGTGTCGCGGACGCCGATGAAGTGATCCCCACCAGCGCCGCCGCCAGGACGAGCAGAAAGCGCATCGGCCGAGCCTTCCACGAGCATGCTCGGAGCGTTCTTAGAAAATCCCTAGGCGTTTCCTAGAAGTTCCCTACCGAAGAAGAGAGCGCCGGTCTGACAACCGACCGGTCAGCAGGGCTTTCTCGTATCGGGGAGACAGGATTTGAACCTGCGACCGCCCGGCCCCCAGCCGGGTGCGCTACCAGACTGCGCCACTCCCCGTGACGTGGCGAGTCTAGGCCAAGTTCCATCCGGCCGTAGTGGGAACATATGTTCGTGGGGCGGGACGGCGCCGAGATCATCAAGTGCTATCGCTGCGGCGAGGAGAAGCCAGCGACTGACTTTGCGTGGCGCCGAAAAGATCTGGATCGACGGGATTCGTACTGCAAGCCGTGTCGTCAGGCCTATGGCCGGGAGTACTACGCCGTCAATCGAGCCAAACGCATCGCTCAGGACGCGACACGGAAGCGGGGCGGTTCGGCTGGAGAGGACGCAACTCCTCCTGCTGTTCTTTGCGACCCACCCGTGCGTCGACTGCGGCGAGGCCGATCCCGTTGTGCTCGAATTCGACCATCTGCGGGATAAGTATTTCTCCATCGGACAAAAGCTCACGCACATGCCGTGGCAGACGGTGCTCGACGAGATGGAGAAATGCGAGGTGGTCTGCGCCAACTGTCACCGGCGGCGAACGTCAGCCCGCCGGGGCAGCGTTCGGACCACGCTCACTCAAGCGGGCGACGAGAATCGAACTCGTACCGAGAGGATGGAAACCTCGCATGCAGCCTTTACACCACGCCCGCAGGAGCCGCCAGTCTAAAGGTCCCGTCTTGGGACCGACGAACGCGTCCGGGCGTGCGACGGCGTCGCGGCGAGCGGCCGAGATGTGCCAGCGTGCCCACTCGCGCCAGGCGATCCCGAGCGCGTCGCTGGTGTCCGTGAAGAGGCGCCGGATGGCCGGTCTACACTTCTCGGCGCCCACTTGGGGGATTAGCTCAGCTGGAAGAGCGTCGGTCTCCAAAACCGAAGGCCGCAGGTTCGAACCCTGCATCCCCCGCCTACTGAAGGGCCGCCCGGAGGCGGCCCTTCGGCATTTCTAGCGGCCTCGTCGAGGCGGCAACTTCTTCGTCACCGGCCGCGGCGGTGGGGCCGGGATGGCGGTGCGGGGCGCCGGCTTCCGCAGCGGCGGACGCTTGGCATGCTTGGGCATACGAACTCCAGAAGACGTGGGTCAGGACAGAGCGGTCCGGACGCGTCCGCACCCAGCAGCGGGACGGGACGTCATGGACGCGGGTGGGACCGGGCGGCACGCGCGAATCGGCAGCGTGCGGGCTCAGGGGTCTCAGTCGATCATCATGACGCCGGAGACCGTACCGCGGCCCGGGTGGCCGCGCCAGCCCGATCTGGAAGCATGTCCGCATGCATACCGTGATCGTCGGCTTCGGCTTCGGCTTTCTCGTCGCCGCGCAGCTCGGCCCGCTCTCGCTGTTCCTGATCCGCTCGACACTCCGCGGCCGCCTTCAGGTGGGCCTGGCGATCGGTGCCGGCATCGCGGTGATCGACGGCTCGTACGCCGCGCTCGGCGCCGCCGGTGCGGCACCGCTGCTGAAGGTCGACGGGCTGCGCACCGTGCTCGGCCTCCTCGGCGCCGCCGTCCTGCTCTACCTGGGGACGAAGACGCTGCTGACCGCGTTCCGGGTTCGAGCCGGGCTCGAGGCCGCCGACGAGGTCGCCTCGCCGCGCAAGGCCTTCGCGACGAGTCTCGCCGCGACGGCCTCCAACCCGCTGACGATCGCGAGCTGGGCCGCGATCTTCGCCGCCGCCTCGACCGCCGACGTCGCGGACGGCTCCGCGCTGCTCGTCGGCGGCGTCGCCCTCGGCAGCCTCACCTGGTGCAGCCTGCTCGCCTGCGTCGTCGCGATCGCCCGCCGCTGGGTGACGCCGCGCGGCATCCAGCGGGTCGACGGGCTCGCCGGCGCCGCGATCACCGGCTTCGGCGGGGTGCTCGCCTTCCGGACGATCAAGGACATCTAGGGGGACAACCGCGCAGCGACGGCGAGGTCGGGATTGTCGGTGAAGACCCCGTCGACGCCGGCGGCGAAGAACTCCCGGAACTCCTCGATCGCGGAGCCGAAGTCCGCGAGGAACTGCGCCTCGCGGCGGAACGTGTACGGCATCACGCGCAGCCCGGCCGCGTGGGCGTCCTCGGCGAACGACGTCGCCGCGCCGTCACGGAACACGTAGCTCTTGGGCGGGCCGACCCACTCGGCGTAGGCCGCCACGCCAGACAAACCCGAAGGGGACGCCAGATCTCCGTACGTCACCCCGCTCCCGTCCGCCGGCGATCGCCCGACGGAGTTGAACAGCTGCACGATCTCCCCCGCGAACGTCCCGGCCAGCGCGCGGAGGTTCTCCGTCTCGAACGACTGCACGATCACCGGCAACCCGAAGCCGTCCAGCGCCGCGACCAGGCCGGGCTCCAGGGGCAGCCCGACCGACGCGAAGTAGGACGGATGCTTGGTCTCCGGGATGACCCCCACCCCGAGCCGCCGCGCCAGCTCCAGGATCTCGTCGAACGTCGGGATCTCCCACGCCCCGTCGAA
>JAVEEC010000131.1 GCA_030840645.1 Frankiaceae bacterium | reverse complement strand
ACCGGCAGACCAAGGACGTCGCCGCGGCGGAGAAGGAGACCTACGTCGACACCATCGGCACCGGACGCGGCACCGCCGGCATCTACAGCGACCTGGCGAAGAAGCAGCGCTCGCGGGAGACCCGCGCCCGCCGCGACTCGCTCGACCGCGCGCTGGTCGACCTCGCCGCCTGGTACCGCGACGTGCTCGCGACCCAGGTGGGCGCCCGTACGGCGCTGGTGCACGCCGACCAGGCCGCCGCGATCGCGCAGGCCGCCGCCGACGCGGCGCCGGAGTCGACGATGCGCCGGATCGAGGCGGTGCTCGCCTGCCGCGAGGCCATCGCCGCCAACGTCACCCCGCTGCTCGCCGTCGAGGCCCTGACCCTCGCCCTCCGCGCCGGCTGACAGACCGCGTTGGGTGCGGCTTGCGGCGGCCCTAGTCACGGCCAAGCCGCACACAACGGGGTCCGGCCCCGGGCGGTCGGCGACGGCACGTAGCATCACGTCCATGGGCATGGTCTGCGCCGTGTCGTTCGAGCGGTACGGGCGCCTGTACTACCTCGACCCCGGCACGCACGCGCCCAAGGTCGGGGACCTCGTGCTGGTGCCGACCGACGAGGGGCCCGAGGTCGCCGAGTGCGTCTGGGCGCCGCAGTACGTCGCCGACGACATCGGGGGCCTCCCGACGCTGGCCGGCATCGCCACCCCGCAGGACGTCGAGCGCGACGAGCGCAACCGCCGCCGCCGCGCCGAGGCGAAGGTCGCCGCGAAGCGCCTCATCCGCGAGCACGCGCTGCCGATGAAGGTCGTCGCCGTCGACTACGCCGGCGCCCGCAACCGGTTCACCGTCTACTTCTCCGCCGAGGGCCGGGTCGACTTCCGCGCGCTCGTGCGCGACCTGGCCAAGACGCTCGGCGCCCGGGTCGAGCTGCGGCAGATCGGCAACCGCGACGTCGCCCGGGTGCAGGGCGGCATCGGCCCGTGCGGGCGCGACCTGTGCTGCGCGACGTTCCTCAAGGACTTCGAGCCGGTGTCCATCCGGATGGCGAAGGACCAGGACCTGCCGGTCAACCCGCTCAAGATCAGCGGCGCGTGCGGGCGGCTGATGTGCTGCCTGAAGTACGAGCACCCGCTGTACCAGGAGTTCAAGGCCACGGCCCCGCGCGTCGGCGAGACGGTCGAGTCGCCGGAGGGCGCGGGCGTCGTCGTCGGCCACAACGTCCCGTCCGGTTCCGTCGTGGTCCGGGTCAACGAGACCGGGCGGCGCTGCGCCTGCTCGGTCGCGTCGGTCTGCGGCACCCGCCAGGAGTACGACGCCGCCCACCCCACGGAGAACGCGTGAACCGCCGCCTGACCGCCTCCCTGCTCGCCGTCGCGCTCGCCACCGCCGGCTGCCACACCGGCAGGACGTCCCGGGGCGACCAGGTGCCGCTCGGCTCGGCCACCCCGCCGTCCAGCGCCCCGGCGACGCCCAGCGCGACCAGCCCGACCGCCACGCCGGGCAACGACGCCACCAACGCCGGCGACGTACCGCCCGCCGTCGTCGCCGCGTCTGTCGCGCAGTACGCCAAGCGCAGGCTCGACTGGCACGGCTGCGGCGACGGGTTCGACTGCGCCGACCTCACCGTCCCGCTCGACTACGCGCGGCCCGACGGCGAGACCATCAAGGTCGCCGTCATCCGGCTCAAGGCGCGCAAGCAGTCGCAGCGGATCGGCTCGGTCGTGCTGAACCCGGGCGGCCCCGGCGGCTCCGGCGTGGAGTTCGCCCGCTCGGCCCGCCAGCTCCTCCCCGGCGAGATCCTCGACCGGTTCGACACGGTGTCGTTCGACCCGCGCGGGGTCGGCAAGAGCGCGCCGGTCGACTGCCTCGGCGACGCCGACCTGGACAAGCTGCTCGCCGCCGACCCGACGCCGGACGACGCCGCCGAGCGCAGCGCGCTGTTCGACCTCAACAAGGGCCTGGCCACGGCCTGCCAGCGCAAGAGCGCGAAGCTGCTCCCGCACCTCGGCACGGTCGACGCCGCCAGGGACATGGAGGTGCTGCGCGCGGTCCTCGGCGACCCCAAGCTCACCTACGTCGGCTTCTCCTACGGCACCGTCCTCGGCGCGCGCTACGCGCAGCAGTTCCCGACGCACATCCGCGCGTTCGTGCTCGACGGCGCGGTCGACCCGTCGCTGTCGAACCGCGACGTCACGCTCGCCCAGGCGCAGGGCTTCGAGACCGCGCTGACCGCGTTCATCGCGGACTGCGACGCGAGCGGCTGCCCGCTGTCGAAGCACGGCCGCCCGACCAAGGACGTCGTCAACGCGATCGTCGCCCGCGCCGACGCGCAGCCGTACCGGGCGTCGCGGTACCCGGGCCGGCGGGCGGGCGAGAGCGAGGTGCTGTTCGGCATCGCGGCCGGCCTGTACTCCAAGGAGTTCTACTGGCCGGTGCTGCGCGAGGCGATCGAGGCGGCGTACTCCCAGGGCGACGCCAGCGGCCTGCTCGCGCTGTTCGACTCTCTCGTCGAGCGCGACGACAACGGCCACTACTCCAACTCGGTCGAGGCGCAGGCGGCCATCTCCTGCGACGACGGCGAGTACGCGCACGACCCGGCGGCGTACGACCGCGACGCCGTGGAGTTCGCGAAGAAGGCGCCGCGCTTCGGGCGGGCGCTCGCGTACGGCCCGGTCGCCTGCGCGTACTGGCCGGTGCCGCCGGTGAGCCACCCGGCGCCGGTCTCCGCGCCCGGCGCGCCGACGATCGTCGTCGTCGGGACGACCCGCGACCCGGCCACGCCGTACGCGTGGAGCAAG
>JAVEEC010000029.1 GCA_030840645.1 Frankiaceae bacterium | reverse complement strand
CCGCACCGCACCGACCCGATCTGGTCGAAGGAGCTCGCACCCGGCGTCCTCTACGTCCAGTACAACGCCGTCGATGCGGGCGTCGTCGGCGACACCGCCGCGGCCGTCACGGCGTACGCGCGGCGCCCCGGCTTCCGCCGCGTCGTGCTGGACGTACGGCACAACGGCGGCGGCGACAACCGCACGTACGCCCCGCTGCTCGACGCGCTGCGTGCCCCGCCGGTGAGCCGGCACCTGGCGGTCATCGTCGGGCGGGCGACGTTCTCCGCCGCGATGAACTTCGTCGACGACGTCGCGCGGGCGACGAAGGCGACGTTCGTGGGGGAGCCGACCGGCGGGCGGCCGAGCTTCTACGGCGACGTGTCCGACGTCGTGCTGCCGCACTCGCGGATCGTCGTGCACGTCTCGGCGCGGTACTGGCCGTCGCCGGTGCCGAACGACCGGCGGGACGCGCTGCGGACGGACGTGCCGGTCGCGCTCACGTCGGCCGACTGGCTGGCCGGCCGCGACCCCGCGCTCGCCGCCGCGGCGCGGTAGCTCACTCCGCGAAGCTCTGGTCCCCCTGGGCCGACCCGACCTTCCAGAGGTAGCCGTCCGGGTCGGCGAAGTACCCGCTCGCGCCGCCCCAGGGCGCGGACTCGGCCGGCTTGACGATCGTCGCGCCGGCCCGTTCCGCCTCGGCCAGCACCTCCGCGACCCGCGCGTCCTCGCGGACGAGGTAGGACAGTGTGCAGCCCCCGAACCCGCTGCCCTCGGCCGGGACCCCGGCGTCGGCCGCGAGCGCGTCGCGCCCGAACAGCCCGATGGCCGGCGAGCCGTCGCCCGCCTTGAACGCCACCCACTCGCCCTGCTCGAACGACACCGGCCAGCCGAGCCCCTCGGCGTAGAAGCGCTTCGCCGCCGCGAGGTCGCGGACGCCCAGCGTGATGGCGCTGACGTACGGGTTCACGTCGTTCTCCTTCGGTCACATCGGCCGCGTCCCGGCCGTCCCTACGATGACGACGCGGAACGGACGGATGTGACATGGACGACCTGGCCGAGGTGTTCGAGGCGGACCGAGCGCGGCTGCACGGCGTGGCGTTGCGGATGCTCGGCTCGCCGGCCGAGGCCGACGACGCGCTGCAGGAGGCGTGGCTGCGGCTGCACCGCCACCGCGACGACGACCTCGCGAACCCGCACGGCTGGCTCACCACCGTCGTCGCGCGGGTCTGCCTCGACGTGCTGCGCGCGCGCCGGCGCGAGGCGCCGTTGGTCGACGTGCCGGAGCCTCTCGTCGAGGGGCCGGAGAACGACGCGGTGCTCGCCGACTCCGTAGGCCTCGCGCTGACCGTCGTGCTCGACACGCTGGCGCCCGCGGAACGCGTCGCGTTCGTCCTGCACGACCTGTTCGGCGTGCCGTTCGAGGAGGTCGCGCCGGTGGTCGGGCGTACGCCGGCCGCCGCCCGCCAGCTCGCCAGCCGCGCCCGCCGCCGGGTCCGCGGCGGCTCGGCCGGGCCGGACCCCACCGCCGGTCGCCGCGCGGTCGTCGAGGCGTTCCTCGCCGCGTCCCGCGGCGGCGACATGGCCGCGCTGCTCGCGCTGCTCGACCCGAACGCGGTGCTGCGGGCCGACCCGGCCGCGGTGGCGTACGGCGCCGCCCCCGAGGTGCACGGCGCGGCGGCGGTGGCCGAGACGTTCGCGGGGCGCGCGCGGGCCGCCCGCCTCGCCGCCGTCGACGGCGCGCCCGGTGCGGTCTGGTCCGTCGGCGGCGTGCCGCGCGTGGTGTTCGCGTTCACCGTCGCGGGCGACCGGGTGACCGCGATCGACCTGCTCGCCGACCCGGACCGGCTGGCGGCGCTGGACGTCGTCACGCTCTGACCGATGAGTCCGTGACGCGCGGCGCGTCGTACGTTGTGACACGTCGAACCGAGAGGACCGCTATGGCACTGCCCGACGTCGTGGACCGCGAGACCTGGCTGGAGGCGCGGCGCGCCCTGCTGGTCAAGGAGAAGGCGCAGACGCGGGCGCGCGACGCGCTCAGCACCGAGCGGCGCCGGCTGCCGATGGTGCGGGTGGACAAGGAGTACGTCTTCACCGGCCCGTCCGGCACCGCGACGTTGCCGGAGCTGTTCGAGGGACGCGACCAGCTCTTCCTGACGCACTTCATGTTCGACCCGTCGTGGGACAAGGGCTGCTCGAGCTGCACCGCCAACGCCGACGAGATCTCCCGCGGGCTCATCGAGCACCTGCACACCCGCGGGACGACGCTGGCGTTCTGCTCGCGCGCGCCCATCGAGAAGATCGAGCGGTACAAGGCCGAGCGCGGCTGGGACTTCCCCTGGTGGTCGTCGTACGGCAGCGACTTCAACGTCGACTTCGACGTCACCATGGACCCTTCGGTGAAGCCGCCGACGTACAACTACCGGCCGCTGCCGTGGGAGATCCCGGCCGGCGAGACGTCCGAGCAGCCGGGGAGCAGCGTCTTCCTCCGCGTCGGCGACGACGTGTTCCACACGTACAGCATGTTCGAGCGCGGCACCGAGTGGACGGGCGGGTCGTACGCGTTCCTCGACCTCACCGCGCTGGGCCGGCAGGAGGAGTGGGAGGAGCCGAAGGGCCGTGCCGAGTTCGTGCGCCGCGCCATGCCGAACTTCGAGGAGTAGCGCTGCTCAGCGGTCTTGCAGGATGAGCTCGTTGCCGTCCGGGTCGGCCAGCACGAGGTGTCCTTCCGCCTCGGAGACGCGGGTCGCGCCGAGGCCGACGAGGCGGTCCACGTCGTTGTGCAGGTCGTCCGCGGCGAGGCCGAGCCTGAGGCGGTTCCGCGCGTGACGGGGCGGGCCGCCGAACGTGACGAACACGCCGCCCTCGTCGGCGCGGATCGCGGTCTCGTCGTCCTGGTCCCACACCAGCGG
>JAVEEC010000026.1 GCA_030840645.1 Frankiaceae bacterium | reverse complement strand
CCACCGCCCGCGACGATGCCCTCCTCGACGGCCGCCTTCGCGTTGCGAACGGCGTCCTCGATGCGGTGCTTGCGCTCCTTGAGCTCGACCTCGGTGGCCGCGCCCGCCTTGATGACGGCGACGCCGCCGGCGAGCTTGGCGAGGCGCTCCTGGAGCTTCTCGCGGTCGTAGTCGGAGTCCGACTTCTCGATCTCCGCCTTGATCTGGTTGACGCGGCCGGCGATCTGCTCGGTGTCACCGGAGCCCTCGACGATCGTCGTCTCGTCCTTCGTGACGACGACCTTGCGGGCCTTGCCGAGCAGGTCGAGGGTGGCGTTCTCCAGCTTGAGGCCGACCTCCTCGCTGATGACCTGGCCACCGGTCAGGATCGCGATGTCCTGCAGCATGGCCTTGCGGCGGTCGCCGAAGCCGGGGGCCTTGACGGCCACCGAACGGAACGTGCCGCGGATCTTGTTGACGACGAGCGTGGCCAGGGCCTCGCCCTCGACGTCCTCGGCGAGGATGAACAGCGGCTTGCCGCTCTGCATGACCTTCTCGAGGATCGGGAGCAGGTCCTTGACGGCCGTGATCTTGCCGTTGACGAGCAGGATGTACGGGTCGTCGAGGACGGCCTCCATCCGCTCCGGGTCGGTCACGAAGTACGGCGAGATGTAGCCCTTGTCGAAGCGCATGCCCTCGACCAGCTCGAGCTCGAGGCCGAAGGTGTTGCTCTCCTCGACGGTGATGACGCCTTCCTTGCCGACCTTGTCCATCGCCTCGGCGATCATCTCGCCGATCGTGGTGTCGCCCGCGGAGATGCTCGCGGTCGACGCGATCTGCTCCTTGGTCTCGACATCCTTGGCGGCGTTGCCGATGGCCTCGACGACCCGCTCGACGGCCGTCTCGATGCCGCGCTTGAGCGACATCGGGTTGGCGCCGGCGGCGACGTTGCGCAGGCCCTCGCGAACGAGCGCCTGGGCGAGCACGGTCGCCGTCGTCGTGCCGTCACCGGCGACGTCGTCGGTCTTCTTGGCGACCTCCTTGACCAGCTCGGCGCCGATCTTCTCGTACGGGTCCTCGAGCTCGATCTCCTTGGCGATGCTCACGCCATCGTTGGTGATGGTGGGCGCGCCCCACTTCTTCTCGAGGACGACGTTGCGACCCTTCGGGCCGAGCGTCACCTTGACGGCGTCGGCGAGCTGGTTCATGCCCCGCTCGAGGCCGCGGCGCGCCTCTTCGTCGAACGCGATGATCTTGGACATTCTTGGGGGTCCTCCCGGACGCAGTGGTTGGTGCGCAGAGACCGGGAGGACGCCCGCGACGGAACGGCCGCGACTCCGGCCTCGCCCGCCCGATCTGGCACTCGGTGTTGTCGAGTGCCAGTCAAGGTTTAGCACTCTCGACCGCCGAGTGCAAGGTCGGGCGGCCCTTAGCCGAGGCTGCGGAGCTTCGCCGGCGCCTGCCGGGCGGCCAGCCACACCAGCAGCGCGGCCAGCGGAACGGGGCGTGAGTAGTGGTAGCCCTGGAGCAGGTCGCACCCGACGCGGCGCAGCTCCTCGGCCGTCTCCTCGTCCTCGACGCCCTCGGCGACGACGGACATGTCCAGCTCGTCGGCGAGCCGGACGACCGAACGCACGATGGCCGCGTCGCGCGCGTCGGTGCGCATCCGCTGGACGAACGACTTGTCCACCTTGACCTCGGAGACGGGCAGCCGGGCCAGGTGCGAGAGCGACGAGTAGCCGGTGCCGAAGTCGTCGACGGAGACGCGGACGCCGCGCGCGGACAGGGCGGACAGCAGCTCGGAGGCGCGGGCGGGGTCGCTGACGATGCTGCTCTCGGTCAGCTCGAGCGTGAGGCGGCCGGGGTCGATGCCGTACGTGTGCAGCGCGGCCGTCACGTCGTCCACGAGCTGCTGGTCGTGCAGCGAGCGCGCGGAGAGGTTGACCGAGACGGCGAGGCGGCCGCCGCCCGCGGCGTCGATCGTGCGGAGGTCCGCGAGGGACGTACGGAGCACGCTGTCGGTCAGGCGGCCGGCCAGGCCGGTCGACTCCGCGACGGGGATGAACTCGTCCGGCGAGAGCAGGCCGAGCGACGGGTGCGCCCAGCGGACGAGCGCCTCCATGGCGACGACGTCGCCGGACGGCGCGACCTGCGGCTGGTAGTGGACCTCGAGCCGCCCGCGCCCCGCGTCGCCGTTGAGCAGCGCGCGCAGGTCGGCGGCGAGGCCGAGGCGTTCGGGCCGGACGCTGTCGATCGAGCTGTCAAACGCCATCACGCCGCGGTTGGTCCGCTTGGCCGCGTACATCGCGACGTCGGCGCGCTGCAGCAGGACGGGAGCGTCCACGCCGTGCGGGCCGACGAACGCCACGCCGACGCTCGCGCCGGTGCTGACGGTGACCAGCCCGAGGTCGACGGGGCGCGCCAGCTCCTCCTTGATGCCGTCGATGCGGGTGAGCAGCTGCGCTGGGTCGTCGCCGGACAGCACGACGGCGAACTCGTCGCCGCCGAGGCGGCAGACGGCGGCACCGGCCGGCGCCGTGCTGTTCAGCCGCCGCGCCACGTGCTGGAGCAGCATGTCGCCGACGTGGTGGCCGAGCGCGTCGTTGACCTGCTTGAAGTCGTCGAGGTCGAGCAGGACCACCGCGCCCGCGCAGCTACCGGCGACGGCGGCCGGCGTGACGAGCCGGGCGACGGCCTCGGGCAGGACCGACCGGTTGCGCAGCCCGGTCAGCGAGTCGTGGCTCGCGTCGTGGCGGAGACGGTCGAGGAGGCGGGCGTTCGCGAGCTCGGCGCCGCCGTGGGTCGCCATCGTCTCCAGCAGCCGGAGGTCGTCCGCGGTGAACCCGCGAACGCTCGACGCGCTGCGGTCCGAGACGACGAGGACGCCGATCGGGCCGTCCTCGCTGAGGAGCGGGGCGAGCAGCATCTCGCGGTGGCCGACGCGGAACAGGTAACGGTGCACGCCCTGGTCGCGGCCGCGCTCGGACAGCAGCATCGGCGTCTGCTCGGCGAGGACCCGCGCCAGCGGCCAGTGCTCGTCGAGCTGCGCCGGGCGCGCGACGACGCCGCCCCCGTCGACGCTGATGAGGACCGGGCCGGGCTCGCCGGGCCAGCTCGCGAGCAGCAGCTCGGCGCTCTCGGCGGAGAGCCGTTCTGCGGCGAGGCGGAGCAGCGCGGGAACGGCGCCCTCGGACTCGGGGCGCCGGGCGAGCGAGCGGGTGAAGCCGAAGAGCGACTCCAGGCCGTGGTGGCGTTCGCGGAGGGTGGAGTACGAGGCGTACGCGGCGACGAGGACGGCGGCGACGGCCATCAGCAGCCACCGCGCTGCGGCGCTGGTGTCGATGAGCAGGACGGCGACGACGCCGAGGGTGCAGTTGGCGGACCCGACGAGCGCGCCGAGGACGACGGCCTCGTGCAGCGTCGCGAACGACACGCGGCCGTCGTTCAGCGCGATGACGAACGTCACGAGCATGGCGCCGATGAAGCCCGCGAGCAGGATGCCGAAGTACGCCGCCGCCCAGCTCCGCGGCTCGCGCGGCGCGACGCCCTGCGCGAGCTTCGAGAACACCACCGTGGCTATCGCCGTCTCCAGCGTGCCGAGTACGGCGTTGAAGACGGCCCGGCGCGCGCTGTGGCGGTAGCGCCAGGCGCAGGCGGGGATCCAGGTCGCGGCGCGCAGCAGCGGCACCGAGACCGGCGCGACGCTGAACAGCGCGAGGACGACGGCGAGGTCGGTGAGGGTGACGGAGTGCGCGCTGCGGCGGACCTCGACGTGCAGCTGCACGCGGCTGGTGACCATGAACAGCACCGCGAGCGTCCACCACGGCAGGTGCAGCGAGGAGCGCAGCGGCTGGTGGTTGGCGGCGTGCTGGATGAACAGGGCGGCCGCGCCGGCGATGACGACACAGAACACGGCGACGCGCAGCCTGGCGGCACGCGCGCTCGGTTCAGCCGCGACCGTGCTGGTTGCCACCCGTGGCCTCCGCGCCCTCGGCGTCGATGTCCGGTACCTGACGCTTAGGTCATCGGGCGGCTCGGGCGCAGGACGTTCACCCGTTCGGAGTACTCATCCTCCTAACCACCGGCGACCGCAGGCACGATCGAGACGGTCACGCCCGCCGGGACCTCGGTGTCGAGCCCGCCGAGGAAGCGGACGTCGTCGTCGCCGACGTAGACGTTGACGAAGCGGCGCAACGCCCCGGACTCGTCGAGCACGCGGGCGCCGAAGCCCGGGTACGCCGCGTCCAGCTCGCGCAGGACGGTCGCGAGCGAGCCGCTCGGTACGGCGACGGCGGCCTCGCCGCCGGTGAGCGAACGGAGCGGGGTGGGGATGCGGACGGTGGCGGTCATCGGTTCTCCTCGGCAAGGCCGGCGGCGCGGAACGCGTCCAGCGACGGGGGGATGGTCACGGTGGGCCCCACGACCGGGGCGACGGCGTCGAGCGTCTTGAGCCCGTCGCCGGTGTTGACGATGACGGTCGGCACGTCCGGGTCGAGCCGCCCCTGGCGCAGCAGGCGGCGCAGCGTGCCCACCGTCACTCCCCCCGCGGTCTCGCCGAAGATGCCCTCGGTCTCGGCGAGCAGCCGGATGCCGGCGACGACCTCGTCGTCGGGTACGTCGCCGATCGCGCCGCCGGTCCGCCGCGCGACGTCGAGCGCGTACGGGCCGTCGGCGGGGTTGCCGATCGCAAGTGACTTCGCGATGGTGCTGGGCCGCACCGGCCGCACGGCGTCCCAGCCGTTCGCGAACGCCGTCGCCACCGGCGAGCAGCCGGTCGCCTGCGCGCCGAAGATCCGGTACGGCGCCTCGTCGACCAGGCCGAGCGCGACCAGGTCGCCGAACGCCGCGTCCACCTTGGTGAGCAGCGACCCGGACGCCACCGGGATCACGACCTGGCCCGGGAGGCGCCAGCCGAGCTGCTCGGCGACCTCGTACCCGATCGTCTTCGAGCCCTCCGCGTAGTACGGCCGGAGGTTGACGTTGACGAACGCCCACGGCAGGTCGTCGGCCACCTCGGAGCAGAGCCGGTTGACGTCGTCGTAGTTGCCGTCGACGGCGACCAGCGTCTGGCCGTAGACCGCGGTCGTCACGATCTTCCCCGCCTCCAGGTCGGACGGCACGAACACCACCGCCCGCAGCCCCGCGCGCGCCGCGTGGGCGGCGACGGAGTTGGCGAGGTTGCCCGTCGAGGCGCAGGCCAGCGTCGTGAAGCCGAGCTCGCGCGCGCGGGTCGCGGCGACCGAGACGACCCGGTCCTTGAACGAGTGGGTCGGGTTGGCGGAGTCGTCTTTGACCCAGAGCTCGCGGATGCCCAGGACGCGGCCGAGGTTGCGGGCGCGGACGAGCGGTGTCCAGCCCGCGCCGAGGTCGACGCGCTCCGCCGGGTCCGACCCGGACGGCAGCAGCGGCGCGTACCGCCACATGGTGTGCGGCCCCGCCTCGATCGCCTCGCGGGTCAGGCCGGCCGAGTGGTCGTAGGCGACGCCGAGCGGGCCGAAGCAGAGCTCGCAGACGTGCCGCGCGTCCGCCGGGTACTCGGTGCCGCACTCGCGGCAGCGCAGGCCCGTGACGCGGGTCTGCGACAGGTCGGTCAGGGTAGCCGTCATCGGCTGGGTTGCCTCTCTCTCATCTTCCCCGTACGACGCTCGTACGGGACGGAGTTGGCACCTGTCGTGGCGGCGGCGCGGGTCTCGCGCGCTTTCCACGGTGGTTGCCGGGACGTCTTCGGGCCGTTCCCTCAGTCCCTCTTGATGAGTGCTGTATGGAGTTGTTCTGCGAGAGTCTGCCACATGGACGGCGCGGAGTGGCTGGGGGGCAGGACGTTCCACCACTCGGCGTTCTCCGCGGAGGCCCTCGTCGCGCTGAAGAGGGGCACGACGGTGAGCGTCGTGCTGCCCGCGCTGAACGAGGCGGCGACCGTCGGCGCGATCGTGCGCTGCTTCCGTACCGAGCTGATGGAGCGGGTCCCGCTGGTCGACGAGCTGGTCGTCATCGACCCCGGCTCGACCGACGGGACCGACATGGCGGCGCGCGACGCGGGGGCGACCGTCGTGTACGAGGCCGACGTCCTCCCTGACCTCGGGCGCGTCCCCGGCAAGGGCGAGGCGATGTGGAAGTCGCTCGCCGTGACGACCGGCGACCTCCTCGCCTGGGTCGACGCGGACATCGCCGACCCGGGCCCGGAGTTCGTCTACGGCGTCCTCGGGCCGCTGCTCACCGACCCGGCGGTGCAGTACGTGAAGGGCTTCTACGAACGCCCGCTCGCCGAGCGCGGCCGCCTGCGCCCGAGCGGCGGCGGGCGGGTGACCGAGCTGGTCGCGCGGCCGTGGCTGTCGATGTTCTGGCCGGACCTCGCGTACGTGATCCAGCCGCTCGCCGGCGAGCAGGCCGGGCGGCGGTCGGTCCTGGAGACGCTGCCGTTCGCGGCCCACTACGGCGTCGAGATCGGCCTGCTCATCGACCACTACGACCGCTTCGGCATGGCCGGGCTCGCGCAGGTGGACCTGGACCGGCGCGTCCACCGCAACCAGTCCGTGCCGCAGCTCGGACGGATGGCGTTCGTCATCCAGCACGCGATCCTGCGCCGGCTCGCGGCCGAGGGGCGGGCCGTGCTGCCGGACCCGGCGGCCGCACTGCGGCAGTTCCGCAACGTCGGCCGGGAGTACCGTGCGGTGACGGACCTCCTTCCCCTGACCGATCGCCCACCGTTACGTGACGTCAACAGTCCGAAGTGACCATGGCGACGTACACCATCAGGGACGGATCATGCGAACGGTGAGCAAGCCGCACGTGCTCCTCGTGGACGACGACGAGGACGTACGCCATATGACCCGGGTGTCCCTCGGGTTCGAGGGGTTCGAGGTGACGGCCGTCGGCGACGGCCAGGCCGGCCTCGACGCGGCTCGTGCCGACCGGCCAGACGCGATGATCCTGGACGTGATGATGCCCGGCATCGACGGGCTCGACGTGCTCAGGCAGATCCGCGCCGACCCGGCGCTGCACGGCCTCCCGGTCCTGCTGCTGACGGCCAAGGCCGGGGTGAGCGCCGAGCACGAGGGGTGGACGGCCGGGGCCACGGCGTACCTCACCAAGCCGTTCACGGGGACGGCCCTGGCGGCGACGTTGCGCGGCCTGCTGGAGAGCGGCGCCGCGGACGCCCGCGCGACGGCGCTCGCGCGGCTCGACCTGGTCAACCAGTTCGACCGCGCGGCCGACAACCTCAGCGACCAGAAGCGCTGACCGGACCGGCCCGCATGAGCGGCGAGGCTCGGTAGGGTCGGCGGCGTGCCCAACGCCCGGCTCGTCGTCGCGTCGAACCGCGGCCCGCTGTCGTTCCGTACCGGGGACACCGGCGCGCTGACGGTCTCCCGCGGCGGGGGCGGTCTCGTCTCCGCGCTGCGGACGGTGCTGGCCGAGGGCGACACCGTCTGGGTCTGCGCCGCGCTCTCCGAGGCGGACCGCGCCGCCGCGTGCGCCGCGCCCGAGGGGCGGATCGACGAGGCGGGGTACGACACCGGCGGCGCCCGCGTGCGGATGCTCGCGATCGACCCGCAGGTCTTCGACCGCGCGTACAACGGCATCGCCAACGGCACCCTCTGGTTCACCAGCCACCACCTGTACGACATGGCGCGCCAGCCGGTGTTCGACCGGCCCTGGCGGCGCGAGTGGGCGGCGTACGTCGAGTTCAACACGGCGTTCGCCGCCGCCCTCTCCGAGGAGGCGGCGCCGGGCGCGACGGTCGTCGTGCAGGACTACCACCTGTCGCTGGTGCCTGCGCTGCTGCGCGAACGGCGGCCCGACGTGCGGATCGGCTGGTTCTCGCACACGCCGTGGGCCGCGCCCGACTACTTCGCCCTGCTGCCCGACGACGTGGCGTGCGCGCTGCTCGCCGGCATCCTCGGCGCCGACCACGCGGGGTTCCTGACTCACAGGTGGGCGGACGCGTTCACCGACTGCGCCGTGCGCGTCCTCGGCGCGGCGGCGCGCCACGGCGAGGTGCGCTACGGCGACCACGACTGCGACGTCGGCGTCCACCCCCTCGGCATCGACGGCCCCGAGCTGCTGGAACGCGCCGCGCAGCCCGACGTCGCCGCGCGGCGCGACGCGCTGGTGTCGTGGGCGCGCGGCCGGCAGGTCGTCGTCCGCATCGACAGGACCGAGCTGTCGAAGAACATCGTTCGCGGGCTGCTGGCGTTCCGCGAGCTGCTGCGCACGCGGCCGGAGTGGCACGAGCGGGTCGTGCACCTGGCGTTCGCGTACCCGAGCCGGCACGACCTGCCGGAGTACCGCGAGTACACCGCCGCCGTGCAGCGCACGGCTTTCGAGATCAACGAGGAGTTCGCCGCGCCGGGCTGGCAGCCGGTCCGGCTCGAGGTCAGCGACGACTACGCGCGCTCGCTTGCGGCGCTGTCGATCGCGGACGTGCTCGTCGTCAACCCGGTCCGCGACGGCATGAACCTCGTCGCCAAGGAGGGGCCGGTCCTCTCCGTCGACGGCTGCGCGCTGGTGCTCTCCCGCGAGGCGGGCGCGGCGGCCGAGCTGGCCGAGTGGTCGCTGATGGTCAACCCGTTCGACGTCACGGGCACGGCCGACGCGATCGAGGCGGGGCTGCGGATGCCCGTCGCCGAACGCCGCGCGCGCTGCGACGCCCTCGCCGCCGCCGCGACCGCGCTGCCGCCCCAGGCGTGGCTCGACGCGCAGCTCGCGGAGCTCGCGGCGGGACTCGTTCCGTGAAGATCGTCACGCGTGAGAGGGGGTCGACTTCCTGCACAGAACGAGGGCGCGCTGGCTAGGGCTTCGAGGCGCGCAGGCAGATCTTCGTGTCGGTGTAGGACTCGGCGTCGATGTCGTACGCCTTCCGCATCGCGTCGGGCGCCTCGCGGAAGCGGCGCCGTACGTCCTCCGCCGCGTCGCCGACGCAGCCCGAGCGCGCGAGCCACTGCTCCAGCGGGTGCCGCTTGCGGTACGCCTGCGACTCGTCCACCCGCAGCCGCGCGCCGGCGAGCACCGCGCGCCAGCGGCTCGGCGGCCACGACTTCCCGTGAGACGGGTCGCGGCGGCGTTCGACGTCGTCCAGCCACGCCGCCAGCCCCTCGTCCTCCGGCACCGTCGTGTCCACGAGCAGGAACATGCCGCCGGCAACGAGCACCCGCGCCGCCTCGTCGACGAAGCGCGCCGGGTCGGCGAAGTGGTGCGGCGCGATCCGGCAGCCGACGACGTTCATGGATCCGGTCCTGACCGGCAGCTGCTCGGCGGACCCTGCGGCCCAGCCGACGCGCTTCGCAACCGGCTCGTCAGTGGCGGCGCGAGCCGCCGCCACTGACTCAGGTGTCAGGTCGGTCGCAAGGACGCGGTGGCCCGCACTCGCGAGCGCGCGGGTCGAGAACCCGCCGCCGCAGGCGACGTCGAGCGCGAGCCCCGGCGCGACCGACGCGGCGCGCGACGCGAACCACGCGAGGTCGTCGCCGCTCGCGTGGCTCTCGCTCTTGGCGTAGTTGGCGGCGACCGCGGCGTACTGCTCGCGGTTGCGGCGGTGCGCGTCCTCGGTCACCGAGCCGCCGCGTGCGCGAGGGCGTGCAGGAACGCCACGCAGGCCTCGGTGTCCGGTACGACGACGTCGGCGAGCGCGCGGACCGTCGCCGCCTCGGGGTTGTCGACGAAGACGCCGACGGCGTCGCCGCCGTCGCCGCGGAACGCCAGCACCGCCTCGTACGCAGGCAAGTCGACCAGGTCGTCGCCGGCGAAGAGCAGCGTCGCCGGGCGGCGTTCGGCGACGAGGGCGCGGATCGCGTCGCCCTTGTCGCGCGCGCCTGGGGCGCGCAGCTCAACGACGTAGCGGCCGTGGTTGACGGCCAGGCCGGTCGCCGACGCGACCTCCTCGACCAGCGCGGTCGCCGCGGCGAGCGTCGCGTCCGGGTCGGGCGCGGCGCGCGTGTGCACCGCCACCGACAGCCCCTTCTCCTCGATGCGAGCACCTTCGGGGAGGCGTTCGGCGAGCAGGCGCCGGGCGGCCGGCAGCCCCGGGTGCTCGGGCGGCGCGGCGAGGCCGCTCGCGCGGGTCCAGCGCTCCTCGCCGTAGTGGCCGAGGACGACGAGGTGGTCGACGTCGGTCGCGCCCGCGAGCGACACGACGACGGCGGCGGGGCGCCCGGTGACGATCGCGACGGTCCCGAACGTCCGCGCGCACGCCGTCAGCGCGGCCAGCGCCCCGGGCGCGGGGGCGGCGTCCTCGGGGCGTTCGACGATCGGCGCGAGCGTGCCGTCGTAGTCGAGGGTCACGAGTGCGCCCGCCGGGTCGGCGACGAGCGCGGCGAGGCCCGCCGTACCGGCGACCGTCCGCGACTCGATCACGCCGGTCACTGTAGGCGTCAGTGCGGGTAGTCGCGGGTGACGACCACCGTCAACGTGCCCTCCCCCGGCAGGCCCGCGTACCGCGCGGCGCTGTCCTTGATGACTGGGAACCGGTGCCGCAGCTCGACCGCCGCCGCGAGCATGCCCGGCGGGTAGTAGACGGTCGTCACCGCTAGGCGGCCCGAGAGGTTGCCCGTCCCCGCGACCGTCCAGCCGGCCGCCGCGAAGTCGGCCGCCGCCTTCTTCGCCAGCCCGGTCACCTTGGAGTTGTTCAGGACGGTCAACGGCGGCCGCGCCGCAACGGTCGCGGGGTGCGTTGCCGTCACGGGCGGCAGGGTGGCCGGTGCCGGCGCGTTGGTCGACTCGGGCGGGAGGGTGAACGCGCTCGGCGGGTCGTCGACCGCCGCGGGCGAGGAACGGTCGGCCGGCACGAGGAGCTGGAGCCCGACGATGCCGAGCGCGACCAGCGTCACGGCGAACACCCCGCCGAGCGCCGAACGCAGCGCCGGGTGGAGGTCCGGCGGGCGGGCGCGGGCCGGGCTCACCTACCCGTCGACGCCGAGCCGCCGCGCGTGCCGGGTGCGCTGCCGCGTCGCGCGCAGCCGGCGGAGCCGCTTGACCAGCATCGGGTCGTGCACGAGTGCCTCGGGGCGGTCGATGAGGGCGTTCAGGACCTGGTAGTAGCGCGTGGCCGACATGTCGAACAGCTCGCGGATCGCCTGCTCCTTGGCGCCGGCGTACTTCCACCACTGCCGCTCGAACGCGAGGATCTTGCGGTCGCGTTCGGAGAGCTCGCCGACCTCGTAGCCGGGGAGGGCGGGTACGGCGTCCACGCGGGCTCCTGTCCTGCCGAATGACAACGCTGTGATTCTGGCACAGCACCCCGGCGAAGCCAACGACGCCGAGCCGTTACGGGTAGAGCCCCCGCGTGCGGTGCGCCTCGGCGACGCGGCCGACGCCGATCATCTGGGCCGCCGTCCGCAACGACACCCCGCGCTCCGCGGCGAGGCCCGACACGTCGGTGTACGCGCGGTCCATCAGGACCTTCAGCCGGTCGTTGACCTCGTCCTCGGTCCAGAAGTACGCCTGCAGGTCCTGGACCCACTCGAAGTACGACACCGCCACGCCGCCCGAGTTGGCGAGGACGTCGGGGACGACGACGACGCCGTTCTTCTCCAGGATCTCGTCGGCGGCCGGGGTCGTCGGGCCGTTGGCGCCCTCCACGACGAAGCGCGCCTTGACCCGGTCGGCGTTCTCCTCGGTGATCACGCCCTCCAGGGCGGCGGGGACGAGGACATCCACGTCGAGCTCGACCAGCTCGTCGTTGGTGATGGTGTCGGTGCCCGGGTAGCCGACGACGCTGTCCGCGCCGCCGCGCAGGTGGCGCAGCAGCGCGACGGGGTTCAGCCCGCGCGGGTTGTAGATGCCGCCCTTGACGTCGCTCACCGCGACGACCGAGCAGCCGGCGTCGTGCAGGAACTGCGCCGCGAGCCCGCCGACCTTGCCGAAGCCCTGCACCGCAACGGTGCAGCCGCGGTAGTCGACGCTCGCCTCGCGCAGCGCGGAGAACGCGGAGTACATGACGCCGCGGCTGGTCGCGCCGCCGCGCCCCTCGGAGCCGCCGATCGCCACCGGCTTGCCGGTGACGACGCCGGGAACGGAGTACCCGGTCTGGACGGAGTACGTGTCCATCATCCAGGCCATCGTCTGCTCGTCGGTGCCGACGTCGGGCGCGGGGATGTCCTTCTCCGGGCCGATGATCGGGATGATCTCCGAGGCGTACCTGCGGGTCACGCGTTCGAGCTCGTTGCGGGACAGCAGCTTCGGGTCGACGCCGACGCCGCCCTTGGCGCCGCCGTACGGGATGCCGATGAGCGCGCACTTCCACGTCATCCACATCGCGAGCGCCTTGACCTCGTCGATGTCGGTCGCCGGGTGGTAGCGGACGCCGCCCTTGGCCGGTCCGCGCGCGAGGTTGTGCTGGACGCGGTAGCCGGTCAGGACCTCGACGTGGCCGTCGTCGTAGCGCAACGGCACCGAGACGGTCAGCGCCCGCCGCGGCGTCGCGAGCAGCTCGTGCAGCCCGTCGTCGAGGCCGAGCTCGCGGACGGCGTTCGAGAGCTGGATCAGCGCGGACTCCCAGGCGGTCTGGCCACTACCCACGGTCGCTGCACCCTCCTGCCGGACGTCGCCGTCGACCCCGGCCGCGCCGCACAAGAGTAGAGGTACCGGCGCGGACAGGCCGCCGTAACGCGCGGGCGTACAGTGCGCGCACGGGTGGAGTCCCGCAGCAGACGCGCTTGAAGAAGCAGGCGTGCCCGAGCAGAGCGTCCGCTCGCGAGGCATAGGTGCTTCATGACGGTCTCGTCCGCGTCGTGGTCCCGGTGACCGATCCCGGCGACCTCGATCTTCAGCACTCGCTCGCCGAGCTGGTCGGGCTGCTGCCCCCGGAGGAGACGTTCGAGCAGACGCTGCACCGCATCGTCCTGCTCGCGTGCCGGACCGTCGTCGGGTGCGAGTCGGCCAGCGTGACGCTGGTGGAGGACGGCCGCGGCGCGCGTACGGTCGTGCACACCGACGACCTCTCGATCCGCCTCGACGAGGCGCAGTACCGCCTCGGCCTCGGCCCGAGCCTCACGGCCGCGAGGTCGGGTGAGGGGCCGGTCGCGATCCCGTCGATGCGGGCCGAGAGCCGCTGGCA
The DNA here is from genome assembly GCA_030840645.1 of Frankiaceae bacterium. Lineage (GTDB taxonomy): Bacteria > Actinomycetota > Actinomycetes > BP-191 > BP-191 > BP-191. The sequence continues at coordinate 98,161 of JAVEEC010000026.1, read as the reverse complement.
GCCGTTCCCCAGGGAGGCCGTCACGATCGGCGCCGGCAGCCTGCTGTCGTTGCCGCTCGCCGTCCGCGACGAGCCGACCGGCGCGCTCAACCTCTACTCGCCCGCCGACGACGCGTACACCGAGGACTCCCGCGCGACCGCGACGCTGTTCGCCGCCCAGGCGGCCGTCGCGATCGCAAACGCCCGGGTCTACGAGGCGAGCCGCCGCCTCGCCGAGCAGATGGAGGAGGCGATGCGGTCGCGGGCGGTGATCGAGCAGGCGAAGGGCATCCTGATGGCCGAACGCGGCTGCGACCAGGGCACGGCCTTCGACCTGCTTCGCATGGCGTCGCAGCGCGAGAACGTCAAGCTCCGCGAGATCGCGCAACGCCTCGTGGACAGCAAGACACAGGCCGCGTCGCCCGGGAGCGCGTAGTACCTCAATTCGTTTGATACGGTCCCCTCGCGCGTGACCGAGGGGGCCGCGTCGTTCACGTGGCCGCTTGAGCATCAAGGCGGTGCGCAGCAACACAGCGGCGGTATTCGTGACCGAGCCGAACGCGCTCTGGGGCGGGCAGGCAGAGCTGGTCGGGCTGCTCGACGCCGGGGAGCCGGTCGAGCGGACCCTGGACCGCGTGACCCGGCTCGTCGCCACGACGGTGCCCGGCTGCCACGCGGCCAGCATCGCGTTGTGGGACGGCGCCCGGCCGTTCACGGTCGCGAGCACGACGCCGCTGGCGCGCGACCTGGACGAGGCGCAGTACCGCGCGGACGAGGGACCGTGCCTCGACGCGAGCCGGGAGGGCACGCCCTGCCTCGTCGTGGACATGGCGACGGAGAGCAGATGGCCGGCGTTCGCGCCGATCGCGAGGGCGTACGGCGTGTTCTCCGCGCTCTGCGTCCCCATCACGGTCCGCGGCCGGCCGCGCGGCACGCTGAACATGCAGGCGCTGGTCCGCGACGCGTTCGGCGATGCCGGGTACCTCGCCGGGGAGTACGCCGCCCAGGCCGCCGGCGCACTGGTGAACGCCGAGATCTTCCAGGCCGGCCGCGACCTCGCGGACCGGCTGGACGAGACGCTGCTCGCCCACACGAACCTCGAACGCGCCAAGGGTGTCCTGATGGCCCGGCAGGGCATCCTCGCGGACGCGGCCGCCGAGGTGCTCGACCGGCTGGCCGCGCAGGAGGGCGTCTCCGTGCGCGACGTCGCCGCGCGGCTCGCGAACGAACGGAGCCGTACTACTTGAGGAACCGGCCGCCGGTCTGCCGGACGACATACGCCTTGCGCTTGCCGTCGGCGTCGCCCGCGAACACCGCGACCACCATGCCGGTCTTCGGCTCGACAGCGATGGTCGTGAAGTCGAGCAGCGCCCGCGCCTGCGCGCCCTCGTGCATGACGCCGCTCGCCGTGGTCTGCGCGAACGTCCGGCCGCCGTCGAACGAGTTCGCGATGTAGTAGCGCCAGGAGTTGTCCGAGCTGCTCCGCGACGTCTCCGGGCTGCCGTACCAGCCGACGGTGACCTGGCCCTTGCGCAGGCCGCCGGCGATGGTCGGGAGCATGTTGGCGTGCAGGCCCGGGGTGTTGACCCGGACCGGCTTGCTCCACGTCTTGCCCCGGTCCTCGGAGCGGAACAGCCAGACGTTGTCCTGCTTGTTCGTCGCGTCGAGGTGACCGCCGGCGATGACGTAGAGCGTGCCGCCGCCGTCCATGGCGAGGCCGTCGAACGGCTGCGCGAGGTCGGCGCCCGCGTGCGCGTAGATCGGGTACGTCGTGAACACCGAGCTCGGGGTGCAGCTCGGCGTCGCCGACAGGTACAGGTGGTCGAAGCCGCCCTGCGCCGGCGCCGTGGCCGTCGCGAACATGGTGTAGATCTCGCCCTCGCGGCCGATCACCGGCTTCGGTACCTGGGTGCCGGACGTCGGGCCCGGCGTGAAGTTCTGCAGCTCGCTGCCGGTCGCCGAGAAGCTGGCCGGGCCGCAGGGCACGAACGTCCGCCCCTTGTCGTCGCTGCGCAGCGTGTACGGCAGCTCGACGTGGACGTCATGGAACGTGAGGTACATCTCGCCTGAGGGGCCGTGGTTGAGCCACTGGCGGTCGCTGACGTACCCGTACTGGCTGGTCACCGTGCCGTCGCACGCGCCGCCGGACGTCGGGTCCTTGAACGTCTTGCCGTGGTCGTCGGAGCGGCAGATGGCGTTCGCCGCGAGCTCGAGGTCGGCGACGTAGACGGAGCCGTCCTTGTTGACCTCGACGTCGGAGTCGCCGCCGCCGACGCTCGACCCGATCCGCGAGGAGAACTTGAACGTCTTGCCGTGGTCGCTGCTCCCCCAGAAGCCGACGCCCTTGCCGCCGCCGAGGCCCTGCGGCGCAACGACGTAGACGCCGCCGTTGCCCGAAGGGTCGATCGACAGCGACGGCTCGCCGCCGTCGAACGTCGACAGCGCGAGCGCCTTCGCGAACGTGGGCGCGTTCCGGTTCGGCGCCGCGTGGGTCGGCGTGACGGCGGCGGCGACGGCCGCCAACGCGGCAGCGCCGGCGAGCAGGCGGGCGGAGGAGCGCAGGGCCACGGAGGACTCCCTCGGGTCGGGTGAACGGGGGTGACTTCGACGCGGCCGCCCCCGTCCCTCCCGCGCGGCTCCCAGGAACGTCACAGGCCCACCGGATCGCCGTCACAGGTCCGGCCGCGAGTGTTCTCCCCGGCGGCACCACCCGGGCGCCGCACCTGACCCGAGGAGAACCTGATGACACCGAACCGTACGAGACAGCTCGCCTGGGGCACCGGCCTGGTCGCCGCCGGCATGCTGGCGGGCGCGGTCGCCGCCGCGGCGCTGCCGGCCGGGGCGCAGACCCCGAGCCCGAGCACCGGGTCGTCGTCCGGCGGCGCCGCCGCTCCCGCCGCGCCGCGCGGCCAGCACCCCGGCGAGACCCTGCTCACCGGGACCAACGCCGAGAAGGCGAAGGCCGCGGCCCTCAAGGCGCTGCCCGGCGCGACGATCGACCGGGTGGAGACCGACGCCGAGGGCGCGGTGTACGAGGCGCACGTCACGAAGGCCGACGGCACGCGCGCGACGGTGAAGTTCGACAAGGACTTCAACGTCACCGCCATCGAGACCGGCAGGGGCGGCGGCGGCCGGGGTCACGACGCGCCCTCGGGCACGACGGGCACGACGTCCGGCACGTCGTCGGGCGGGACCGCCTAACGGCGCCCGCGCGCCGAGGCCGGACCGAGTCCTCGTCGCGACCGTTCCGCCGCCCGGGAGGGCCACCGTGGACGGGTGCGCCGCCTCCTCGTGCTCGCGACCGCCCTCCTGCTCGTCGGCGGCTGCGCGCGGTCGGAGGACACGCTCGTTCCCGCGCCGACCAGGCCAGCCGGGACGCCGTTGCCGCTCGGCAAGAACGACCTCCCGCTCACGGCGGGCCGGTGGGTGTCGCCGGACGGGTTCGTCCCCGCGCTGTCCGTCCAGGTCGGCACCGGGTGGACCAGCGTGCACCGCTACGCGGACGCGTTCGACGTCGGCCGGCCGGACCCGCAGCGCGACGCGCCGCTGGTCGTGGTGACGTTCTCCGTGTCCGGCGCGAGCAGCGCCGCCGCCGCCGTGGCGGACCTCGCCACCGCGCCGGGCGCGACTGCGCCGGTCGCCGACACCCTCGCGGGCAGCCCCGCGCAACGGCTCGACGTCCTCGGCGGCAGCGCGTCCGTCTACCGCAGCCGCGACGGCGACCTCGAGCTCGACGGCGCGCAGGGGCAGCGGCTGCGGTTCCTCGTCGCGGACGTCGGCGGCGTCGTGGTCGTCGCGGCCGTGCTCGTGCCGGACGCCCGCGCGTGGGCGCAGCGACTGGCCGTGGCGGCGCCCGTGCTGGCCTCGCTGCGTACCTACTGAGCCGTCAGCCGTTGTCCGCGGCTTAGCGTTCGCGAGGGGTGCTCATGAGGGAGCTGTTGCGAGAGTCGGGCTCCAACCTGAAACAGGAGGACGACATGAATGCAGGAACCCTCGCGGTCGCGGCCACCCTCGCCGTCGGCACCGGCGTCGGCGCGGTCGCGTACCAGGCGGCGAGCCACGGCGCGCCGCTCCCGGCCACGACGAGCGTCAGCACCGTCAGCACCACGACGCCGGGTGCGGCGGCCGGCCGCGCGCCGGCCGCGGCCGACCCGTGCGCGACGAAGCGGAGCGACCCGGGCTGCACCGTCGTCGTGACGTCGCCGCCTGCGGCACGCGCGCGCAACGCCGCTCCGGCCGCCTCCGCGACGCCCTCCGCGAGGCACAGCAGCGCCGAGGCGCGGCACGGCGCCGACGACGGCCCGAACCACGACATCAACGACGACCACGGCGACGACGGCCCGAACCACGACATCAACGACGACCACGGCGGCGACCGCGACGACGACCACCGCGGCCCCGGTCACGGCGACGACCACGGCGACGACGACAACAGCGGCCCCGGTAACGGCGGCCACGGCGGCGACGACGGCTCGGGCCACGACGCGAACGACGACCACTAGTCCCGCCCCACGAAGCGTTGTGTGCGGTATTTGCGCGGCTAGAGCCCGCAAATCCCGCACACAACGTGCTTGTCCGGGGGCGGGGCCGGAGCGGTCAGGCGGGTGGGAGGACGAGTACGACGCTCGCCCCGCCCGCCGGTCGCGGGCCGGCCTCGAACCGGCCGCCGGCCGCCTCGGCGGTCCGCCTGGCGATGTCCAGCCCGAGCCCGGTCGAGCCGGCGCCGCTGCGGCCGCGCTGCACCGCCTGCTCGCCGAAGCCCGGCCCCCGGTCCGCGACCTCGACGCGGACGAGCCCGTCCTCGCGGCCGACGCTCACCGTGACGGCCGCGCCCTCGGGCGTGTGGGCGAACACGTTGCCCAGCAACGCATCCAGCGCCGCCGCGAGGTCCTCGGACAGCAGCCGGACCGGGTGCTCACCGGGCTCGATCGACAGCTCCCACGGCCGGCCCTGCTCCTCCGCGAGCGCCGCCCAGAACTCGACCCGGTCGCGCACGACGACGCCCGCGTCGCACCGCGCCGACACGCCTTCGCGCACCGGCCGCCGGGCCGCGCGGATCACCGTGTCGACCGCGCGTTCGAGGGCCGCGACGTCGGCGGAGAGACGTTGCGACTCCTCCGCGTCGCGCAGCCCCTCGGCGTCGAGCCGCATCGCCGTCAACGGCGTCCGCAGCCGGTGCGACAGGTCCGCGACGGCGTCGCGCTCGGTCTCCAACAGCTCGCCGATCCGCCCGGCCAGCATGTTCACCGCGCGGCCGACCTCGCGGACCTCGCCCGGCCCGGCGGGCGTCACCCGCGCGTCGAGATCGCCGGCGGCGAGCCGGTGCGCCGCGTCCGCGAGCGCGACGACGGGCCGGACGGTGCCGCGCGCCAGCCGGTCCGCGATGACGATGGCGACCAGCAGCAACGCCGCCCCCAGCGACGTGAGGACGGCCGTCGCGACGAGGACGCCGCGGCGCAGCAGAGCGTTCGGGACGAAGCAGCGCACGACCGCGCGGCCGAGCGCGCCGTCGACGGGCACGTAGACCTCGCGCCCGCGCGGCGTCTGCACGGTGAACGCCCGCCCGGTCGCTGCCAGCGCCCGCGCCTGCGCCGCGCCGGTACCGGGCGCGCCGACGACGTGGCCGTCCGGGAGGAACACCGTGATCGACCGTTCGCTGCGCTGGTCCACCAGGTCCACGACGGAGGCGACCTGCCTGACGTCGGGGGTGACGGCGACGACGACGGCGACGTTCTGCGCGTCCTGGAACGCCTGCGCCACAGCGCGGTCCTCCGCGAGCGTCCGCAACAGCAGCGCCAGCGGCACGAGGAACGCGAGCAGCACCAGCGACGTCGTCGCCGCGACGAGGAGCCGGAGCTGGCGCCTCATGCGCCCGGGTCGACGAGCTTCACGCCGACCCCGCGCACGGTGTGCAGGTAGACCGGCTCGGTCGCCGTCTCGCCGAGCTTGCGCCGCAGCCACGACAGGTGCACGTCGACGGTCTTGTCCGCGCCGCCGTACGGCAGGTGCCAGACGTCCGCGAGCAGCTCGCGCTTGCTTACGACCGTGCCGGAACGCGCGGCGAGGTGCGCGAGCAGGTCGAACTCCAGCCGCGAGAGGTCGAGCGTCCTGCCGTCGAGGGTCGCCGTACGTGCCTGCGGGTCGATGACGAGGCCGCCGACCGCCAGCGCCGCAACGGTCTCCGCCGACGTTCCGCGCCGCAGCACCGCCCTGATTCGCGCGTCGAGGTGCTCGGCCGCGAACGGCTTGACGACGTAGTCGTCCGCCCCCGCGTCGAGCGCGCGAACGGTCTCCCGCTCGTCGTCGCGGGCCGTCGCCACGATCACCGGCACGCTGCTCACCGCGCGCAGCATCTGCAGCAGCGTGCAGCCGTCGATGTCCGGCAGGCCGAGGTCGAGGACGACGAGGTCGGGCCGGTCGTCCACCGCCTGCTGGAGCCCCTCCATGCCGGTCGGCGCCGAACGCACGCCGTGACCGCGTTCGGTCAGCGCGCGCGTCAACGCGGACCGGATCGCCGGGTCGTCCTCGATGAGCAGGAGCTGCGGCACCTGTCGACCGTAACGCGGAATCCGGCCCGCGGGCCGGGCTTGAGGCTGTCTTGGCCGCGTCTTGAGGGAGCCGCGTGCATGCTGGGAGACGTGTCAGGACCCCAGCGCGCGCCCCGTTCCCCGCTGCTGCTCGCCGCCGTGTGGCTGGCCGGCGCCGTGGCCGCCGTCGGCACCGGCCTGGTCGCGGTCAACCTCGTCGCCAGCCAGGTCGGCGACCCGACCGTGGCTCCCCTGACCCGCGCCGAGGTCAGCCGGGCGGTCGCCTCGCCGAGCCGGTCCGCGACCGCGACCCCCTCGACCCGCTCGACCCCCTCGACCCCCTCGACCCGCTCGACACCCTCAACCCGCTCGGCAACGCCGTCCGCCCGGCCCACCAGCCGTACCCCCGCGCCGGTCGCGACCCGGACGTCGTCCCGCCCGCCCACGCAGCAGCCGCCGCAGACCCGGACGTTCAGCAGCCGTGGCGGCAGTGTCGGGGTCCGCTGCGCGAACGGCACGCCGAGCCTCGTCTACGCCAGCCCGGCGAACGGCTACACCGTCCTCGACCGCAAGGCCGAGGAGGGCCACGTCGAGGTGCGGTTCGGCAAGGACGGCAAGGAGGACAACGACGCGCGCATCCGCGTCGTCTGCAACGGCAGCACCCCCGTTCAGGACACGCACGGCTGACCCGCCGGCAGGACTCGGCCAGGACCGTGGCGAATGTCTCGCCGCGCGGCGCCGGTCCCTGGAACGGGGCCCGCGCTCGCGTCCCCCTCCACCCCATTCGAAAGGCATCCCCTATGTCCGCGCGCCTCCGCACGACCCTCGCCGCCGTCGCCGGCGTCGTCGCCCTGGCCGGCCCGGCGTTCGCCGCGCCGCCCGCGCCCGACTGCCACGGCTTCGTCCTGACCGACCCGGCGGGCGACCAGTTCATCGGCACCTCCGCCAACACGCTGGTCCGGCCCACCACGGCGATCGACGTCACCGGCGCGTTCCTGCTCGGTTCGGGTGCGGCGCAGACCGTCAACATCCAGATCTCGAACCTCACCACCTCCCCGAACACCGAGTACACGTTCACCTGGGACGACCCGGTGAACTTCGGCGCGTACTACGAGCTGCACGCCGCCTACCTCACGGCGAGCGGCGCGGCCGGCGCCGGCGACTACACGCTCTGGCACTACTCGTCGCCGGGCGGCAGCTTCAGCCTGGTCGGCACGTCCGGCGCGGCGTTCACCGGCACCAACGGCGTCGTCCAGATCAGCCTGCCGGCCGGCAGCACGACGTTCCCGGCGACGCTGACGAACGTGAAGGTCGACGCGGTGCAGTACGAGTTCAACGTCCTGACCGACGTCGCGCTGCGCCGCGACACGGCGTCGAAGATCTCCTGGACGCAGCCCTGCTAGTTAGTTAGCACAGGCAAATATCCGCCCCGGGCCGCTCGCCGGCCCGGGGCGGATTGCCGCTCAGTCGAGAACGAGCGCGAGGGCGTGGATCGCGACGCCCGCGAGCGCGCCGACCAGGGTGCCGTTGACGCGGATGAACTGCAGGTCGTGGCCGACCGCGCGCTCGATCCGCGTCGCGGCGTCGGCGCCGTCCCACCCGGCGACGGTCGTCTCGACCAGCGAGGTGAACTCGCCGGCGTAGTTGTCGACGACGTAGAGCGCCGCCCGCTCGACCGCGTCGCCCAGCCGATCCTGGAACGCCGCGTCCTCGACCGCGCGCCGCCCGACGTCGGCGACCCAGCGGGCGGCGTTGCGCGACAGGTCGCTGTCCGGGTCGCGCAGCAGCGCGCGCAGCGACGCGAGCGCGTCGGCGAGCACGTCCTCCACCCATCGCCTCGTGTCCTCGGAGGCGAGGAACCGGCCGATCGCCGCGTCGACGCTCGCGGCGGTGGAGTCGTTGCCCCGCAGGTCGTCCGCGAGGCCGAGCAGCAGTTTGTCGAACGTCCGCCGCAGCTCGTGCTCCGGGTCCCCCGCGACCTGCGCGGCGAGGCGGACCAGCTCGTCGATCGCGCGCCGCGCGCGCTTGTCCGTCGTGAACACCCAGGCGACGACGCTCGACGCCTCGACGGTCTCCTTCAGCCAGTGGGCGAGGACGTCGCGGTTGGCGCGCAGCCATCGGTGGCTCTGGTCGACGATCAGGTCGACGAGCGGCCGGTGAGTGCCGGACTCGACCGTCTCGGCGAGCAGCCGGCCGAGCAGTGGCGCGTACGAGCGCCGGGCGGCGTCGTGGCTCGCCAGTTCGACCAGCGCGCCCGCCGCCGCCTCCGGCCGGACCGCCTCCGCCGCGTCGGCCGCCGCGGCGCAGGCCCGGCGGCTCACCGCCTCGGCGTGCGCGGGGTCGGCCAGCCACGCGCCGAGCCTCGGGATGACGCCCGCGCCGGAGAGCCGGTCGCGGATCGCGTCGCGGGTGAGGAAGTGCTCGGTCATGAACGTCCCGAGGTTCGCCGCGAGCGCGTCCTTCTTGGTCGGGATCAACGCCGTGTGCGGGATCGGCAGCCCGAGCGGGCGCCGGAACAGCGCGGTCACCGCGAACCAGTCCGCGAGCCCGCCGACCATCGCGGCCTCGCTCGCGGCGCGCACGTAGCCGAGCAGCAGTCCTTCGCCCCCGACGACGACGGTCGCGACGTAGACGCCCGCCGCGACCGCGAGCAGGCCGGTCGCGAACGCCTTCATCCGGCGCAGCCGTCCGAGGCGTTCGTCCATGCGCCAGACCGTATGCCGTTACGCGGGCGTCCCCGTGTCGCTCACGACCTCGCCGCTGCGCAGCCTGATCCGCCGCCGCGCCCGGCTCGCGACCTCGTCGTCGTGTGTCACCAGCACGACCGTCACGCCCTGCTCGTCGCAGAGCCCGGCCAGCAGGTCGACCACCTCGGTCGCGGTGACCGAGTCGAGGTTGCCGGTCGGCTCGTCGGCGAGGACGACGCGGGGACCGTTGGCCAGCGCCCGCGCGATGGCGACGCGCTGCTGCTCGCCGCCGGACAGGCGCGACGGCAGGTGGTCGCGCCTGTCGGCGAGGCCGACCTGTTCGAGCAGCGCGGTCACGCGCTGCGCGCGCGCCGCCTTGGACCGCGTCCGCGGCACCATCGCGATCTCGACGTTCTCCGCCGCGGTCAGCGTGGGGATCAGGTTGAACTGCTGGAACACGAACCCGATCGCCTCGCTGCGCAGGCCGGTCAGCGTCGCGTCGCGCGCCTGCGCGAGCTGCTGGCCGTCGAACGCCACCCGGCCGGCGGTCGGCGTGTCCAGCGCGCCGAGGAGCTGGAGCAGCGTGCTCTTGCCCGAGCCGCTCGGCCCCTCGACCGCGAGCAGCTCGCCGCCGTCGATCGTCAGGTCGACGCCGCGCAGCGCGTGGACGGTCGTGCCGCCGCGGTCGTAGCGGCGCTCGACACCTTCGAGGACGTACAGGGGGGTCATCGTCGCGCTCCTGTCAGCCGAGGTCGCGGAGCGCGACCGAGGGGGCGAGCCGGGCCGCGCGCCAGCCGCCGACGGCGCCGGCGAACAGCCCGCCGACCACCGCGCAGCCCATGCCGAGCGCGATGGTGCCGAGCGAGATGGGGGCGGTGAGCCGGACCGTCGAGGAGATGGCATCGGGCGCCGCGCGGCCGAACAGCGCGGAGGCGTTCGACGCGCCCGCCTGCACGCCCGCGGTCGTCGCCGTGAGCACCGGCGAGAACGCGTGCACCGCGGCCGACACCGCGTACCCGACGGCGACCCCGAGGGCGCCACCGAGCAGCCCGATCCCGACGGTCTCGGTGAGCAGCTGGCGGACGACGCGGCGCCGGGACCAGCCGAGCGCGCGGAGCGTGCCGATTTCGCGCACGCGCTTCGCGACCGACGACAACGTCAGCAGCACCGCGATGACGAACGCCGCCGCCAGCACGATGACCGCGAGCGCGCCGCCGAGCCGCGATGCGAGCTGCTGGGCGTCGTGCAGGCTGCCGGTCACGCTGTCCGCCAGGCTCTTCGTCGTGATGACCTGCGCGCCGGGGAGCAGCGTCTTGATCTCGGCGGCGACGCGGTCGACCTGCGAGGCGTTGCTCACCTTGACCAGCACTTCGTTCACCCGGCCGGTCTTGCTCGACAGCGCCTGGAGGGTGGCGAGCGGGAAGTAGAGGTCGGCCGTGTTGCCGGTCAGCGTCGGCTGCACGAGACCGACGACGCGGTACGACGTGCCGTTGATCGGCAGCGTGTCGCCGACCTTGACGGCCTTCTTCGAGGCGTACGCCGTGTTGACCAGCACCTCGTCCTTCGCGCCGGTGGTGAACCACGTGCCGGTGCTGACCTGCGCGTCGGTCACCAGGCCCGCGCCGGGCGACGCCGCGTCGACGCCGGCCGCCGTGTAGCTCTGGCTGGTCGTGTCGGTCGCGGGCGGGTTGACGATCTGCTGGATGGTGCGCAGCGGGGTGACGACGCTGGCGTTGTACTCCTGGAACCGCTTCGGCAGGCACTTCTCGAACGCGCCGCCGCCGAAGCCGCCGAGCCTGCCGCCCCGGCCGCCGCCGCCCGTCCCCGGGCTGCCGCTGGGCCGCGGCGCGGACGACGGGCGGGTGGTGTCGTCGCCGAAGCCGCCGCTCGACTGGATGCACGACCGCAGCGCGGTGCGTTCCGCGTCGGTCAGCGCCGCCGGCCGCGCGGTGGCCGTCAGCGTCTCGCCGCCGGTCTTGACCGTGGCGACGATGTTCGGGACGGTGCCGCTCTGGTGCTGCGCGATCAGCGTCAGCCCGCCGACCGCGGAGGTCACCCCGTCGACCGACGTGACCTGCGCGATCGCCGCGTCGGGGAACGACAGCAGCGTGCCGGGCAGGAAGAAGTCGCGGGTGAACTTGGTGCCGGGCTTGCCGAGCTTGGACAGGTCGGTGACGACCGAGGAGTTCTCCGCGAGCAGCGCGGCGGTGTCGGCGTCGTTCAACGCCGCCAGCCCGCCGCCCTGGCCGCGGCCGCCGCCGCCTCCGCCCGGTCCGGCGATGAACCCGCCCCCGCCGTTCTGCCGCCCCGACGTCGGGGTCGGCGTCGGCGTCGCGCTCGCGCCGGTCGACGGCGGCGTCGCGGCGACCGTTCGCGTCACGAGGATGTCGGTGCCGACCGACGCGAGCGGCGAGAGCACTCGCTGCTGCGCCTGGTCGAGCCCTTGCGACACACCGACGATGCCCATGACCAAGCCGACGCCGGAAGCGAGGCCGAGTGCGGTGAGGACGGTACGGGAGCGCCGGCGGCGCAGCTCGTTGCTCGCGTACGCGATCGAGAACACGGCGTCTCCTGGGATGGGCGGGAGGACCTACCGCGCTCTTCCTAGCGGCCGCACCTGAACGCAGCCTGAACGGTCACTCGGGTGGCGTCGAGCGCGAGACCAACCGCCACGCCGCGGGGAGCAGCCCCGCGGCGGCGGCGGCCTTGAGCGCGTCCCCGCCGAGGAACGGCCGGGCGCCGAGCGCGACCGCCTTGCCGAGCCCGACGTGCAACGACGCCGCGAGCCACGGCACGCCGACCGCGTAGATCAGCAGCGTGCCGGCCGCCATGGTGGCGAACGTCCGCAGCGGCGTGCGGTCGCCGCCCCGCCCGGCGAGGTACCCGACGACGGTCGCCGCGAGGACGAAGCCGACGACGTAGCCGAACGACGGTCCGCCCCAGCCGCTGCCGTGGGCCGCGTACCACGGCAGCCCGGCGGCCCCCGCGAGCAGGTACAGCGCCATGCTCAGCAGCGCGCGCCACCAGCCGAGCGCCGCGCCGGCGAGCAGCACCGCGAACGTCTGCCCCGTGACCGGCACCGGTGTGCCGGGGATGTGGAACGACACCTGCGCGGCCAGCCCCACGAACGCGGCGCCCGCGACGACGAGCGTGACGTCGCGGACGGCGTGGCGCGGGACGAGATCGGCGAGGACGAGCGGGCGGTGGACGACGGCTGCGTCTGACATGCGGCGAGGGACCTCTCGTTCGGCGGGCGTTGCGGGTACGACTCCGCGGAACGACGCAGGTTACGCGACCCTCCCCGTTTTGCGCCGCCGCCCCCCGACGCGAAAGCCTGCGTGCCATGACCGCGATGCCGAGCGCCACCCCGTCCCGCCACCTCGCCGTGGTGACGTGCATGGACGCGCGCATCGACGTGTTCCAGGCGCTGGGCCTCGGTCTTGGCGAGGCGCACATCCTCCGCAACGCGGGCGGCCGGGTCACCGAGGACGTGCTGCGCAGCCTCGCGCTCTCGACGCACATGTTCGGGGTGGACACCGTTCTGGTGATGCAGCACACCGGCTGCGGGCTCGCCGGCGTCACCGACGAGGAGCTGCGGCAGCGGACCGGCGCGGACCTCGGCTTCTACCCGATCGCGGACCACGCCGAAGCCCTGCGGCGCGACGTCGAGGTCATCGCGCAGACGGCGTTCCTCGCGCCGGTCCGCGTCGTCGAGGGGCTGGTGTACGACCTCGTGACCGGCCGCGCCGACGAGGTCGTCCGCTGGGAGCGCCCGCAACCCTGACCGCGTAGCACGACCGCGGGCGGGCTGGTACCCGACATGTCGGGCATGTACCTTCGTAACCCGGCCCACCGGCTCGTCCGGCGCGGCGGAAGGGCAGGCGCATGCAGGCGGAAGAGTTCTTCGCCACCGAGTGGGCGCACGAGGTCCCGCGCCTGCGCCGCATGCTCGCGCGCAACGGCGTCCCCGCCGACGACGTGGACGACGTGCTGCAGGACGCCGCGGCGCGGCTCTACGCCGCGTGGGGCCGGGTCTTCGACGACCGGCCGGTCCGCCCGCTGATCACGACCATCGCGCTCAACGCCGCCCGCGACCACCACCGCAGGGCCGACCGGTGGGCGCGCCCCGTCGGCGCGCTGCCGGACGACGTTCTCGTGGACGCCTCATCGGTCGACCGCGTCGTTCTCGCGCGCCTCGACGTCGCCCGCGCGGGCCGGGCCCTCGCGGCGATGCCGGACGACCAGCGGCGCACGGTCGTCGACGCGGTCTGCGAGGAGCTGGTCGCCGAGGAGGCCGGCCGCCACCGCTCGCCCGCGGCGGTGCGGATGGCGCGTACCCGCGCGCGCCGCAAGCTGGTCGCCGTGATGGAGCTGACGGCCGGCGCCGTCGGCATCGCCTGCGCGTGGCTGCGCCGCGCGGTCTCCTCGCCCACCCTGCCTGCGGGCGCCGCCCTCGCCGCGGGCGCCGCGCTGCTCGCCTCGGTCGCGGTCTGGCAGCCGGCGGCGGGCGCGACCGGCCGCCCGCTCGACGCCGCGTACCGGACCGGTACCGCAACCACCGGAGCCGGCCCGACCGCCACCGCGGGCGGGCTCATGGTGGTCGGCGACAGCATCGTCGTCGGACCCTCGGGCGGCCTGTTGACCGGCACCGGGCACTGGTCGTCGACGTCCAGCACGCCGTTCGCCGGGCTCTCCGCGATGGAGCGCGAGGAGGCCCTGCGGCGGTCGGGCAGCGGGTCGGCGTGCACGTTCCGCATCGCCGGGTACGTCGGCCTGACCGTGCCCTGCCGCAACACCCGATAAAAGTTCCCGCGAGCCGGTTGCCACCCGGCGCGCGCTGCGTACTCGTAGTCGAAGGGGCCGTTCGGCCCACGACGCGAGGAGCGGTGTGACGGACCTGAACGCGGCCGGGTGGCTGTTCGTGCCGCACGCGGCGGTGCCGGCCAAGTGGCGGGACCGCGCGGTGCCGATGGCCCTGGTGCCGCTGCTGCCCGACGAGGTGGCCGGGCTGCTCGACGAGGGCCGGGTCGACCCGCACCCGCAGTCCCCGGAGCGCGTACGGCTGATGCACCTGGTCGCGCGCGGCCTGCCGAACCGCGCCATCGCGCGCGACCTCGCGGTCTCGCCGCGGACGCTGGACCGGCGGCTGCAGGAGCTGCGGGAGGAGCTCGGCGTCACGACGACGAGCAGGCTCGCGACGGTGCTCTCGCGGCAGGGGTTCGGACGTTGACGCGGCCCCGCCAGGGCCTGGCGCAGGAGCGGCCCGCGCCGGCGCGAACTGTACGGGAGGCCAGGCCCTCCACCCCAGCGGAGCGCCGGCCGGTCGGGGGGTGGGCAGGTGACGGCGTGAGGCAGCAGCCGGGCGCCCGCTCGCGTCGTGGCAGGGCCCGCGTCCGGGCAGTTGCCGCGGCGTTCGCGGTCGCCACCAGCCTCGTCGCGCAGGCCGGAGTGCCGGCCGCGCAGGCGGGCCTGCGCGCAGCGTGCGTCCAGCGCGACGGCGCGTGGACCCGGCTGGCGCGCCCGGCGTTCAGCGCCGGGCCGCGGTTGCTGACGGAGTACGCCGTGACGTCGGACGGCGAGACGGTGTACGCGACCAACGGCGCGGTCGTCGTCCGCACCGACGACCTCGGCTGCAGCTGGCACGAGGTCTACGCCGTCGACCTCACCGCCCCGGACCCGCGCTCCATCGAGCGCATCGCGACGTCGCCGGGACGGGACACCCGCGTCCTCTACGTCGCCACCCGCGAGTCGGAGCCGGCGGTCGCCGTCAGCGTCAGCCGCGACCGCGGCGACCACTGGCAACGCGGCGGCGAGGTGCCGGGCGAGGCCGTCGCGCTCGCGGCCGGCGGCGACGACCCGAACGTCGTGTACGCGCTCACCCGCGGCCCGGGCCCCGAGTCGACGCTCGTCGTCAACGCCGCCGCCGAGTCGGTGCGCCTGCTGGCGCGCAGCGCCGACGGCGGCGCGACGTGGAACGTCACGCACGCGACCGGCCCCTCCGTGACCGGCGTCGTCACGTCGTTCGACGTCACGACGACCCCGCGGATCAAGGGCCTCGCGGTCGACCCGAACGACGCCGACCGCGTCTGGACGTACGGCCCCGACGGGCTGTTCGCGTCGACCGACGGCGGCGCGACGCTCACGGCCGTCCAGCCGGAGACGACGGGGAGCGGCGTCACGTTCGCGAACGCCGGCCGGACCGCGGCGAACGTCACGCAGCTCGCGTTCGGCTTCGCCGCGATGCCGCTGGTCGGCTACACCAGGCCCGGCGCGAAGAAGCCAGACGACTTCGCGGTCCAGCCGGTCGAGGCGCCGTTGACGTCACTCGCGACCGGCCGCGGTCCCGGCGAGTTCTTCGCCACCACCACCACCTCGCGGGTCTGGCATCACCCGCCTGGCGCGGACGCCGCCGCCCCGCTCGTCGACATCACGCCGGCCGCCGGCCGCCCCGCCGACCTCACCGTCGCCGGCACCGTCACGGCACCGCGGCTGTTCGGGCGTGCGCCGGACACCGTCGCGTTCTGGGTGCAGCCGCCGCCGGTAAGGCCACCCGCTCCCCCGCCGCCGACGACGAAGCCGGACCAGGGCGCGACGCTGACGCTCGACCCCGCTGCCGTCCGCGCGGACGGCACGCCGACGATCACCCCCGACAACGTGCGCATCGGCCTGACCCGGGGCCAGCGCAGGACGCTGCCGTACACCCTCGCCCTGCCCGGCAGCCGCAAGGTCGACGTGTACTTCCTCATCGACCTGTCGGACAGCATGGCCGACAAGATCCGCGGCCTGAAGCTCGCGCTCGACCGGATCGTCAACGACCTGCGGCGCGCGGGCGTCGACCCGTGGTTCGGCGTCGGCGCGTACCGCAGCTACGCGGAGGGCCCGGCGTACGCGCGGGTCCGCGACGTCGCGCCCGCCGACCGCGGGCTGCTGGAGGCGCTGTCGAGCCTCGTCGCGGCCGGCGGCGGCACCGAGACCACGCTCGCCGCGCTGTACCAGACCGCGACGGGCGCCGGGCAGCCGGACGCCAACGCGTTCATCGCGGCCGGGCAGCAGGCGCACTTCCGCCCGGATGCCCTGCGCATCGTCGTCAACGTCACCGACGAGGGGTTCGCCGAGGGCGCGCCCCAGCCGACGTTCGCGCAGGCGGGCGCGGCACTGCGCGCGGTCCGCGCGCTCCAGGTCGGCATCGCGTACGAGTCGAAGAACGTCACCGACGGCCTGCTCGACCCGCCGACGTACACGCCGAACCCCTCCATCGGCCAGGCGCGGATGGCGCGGCTCACGGGGGCGTTCGCCCCCGCGCAGGGCGCCGACTGCAACGGCGACCGGGTCTCCGACCTGCTCCCCGGCGCGCCGCTGGTCTGCGTCGTCGACCCCGCGCGCGCGGCGGACGCGTCAGCCGTCGCGCCCGCGCTGGTGAACATGGTGCTCGCCGTTCCCGACGTCACGCCGGTCTCGGTGACGTGGGCCGCGAAGAAGCCGGTCATCGCCGGCGTGACGCCGCGCGTCGCCCCGGCGGTCAACCTGCGCAACGCCGCGCGGCTGACGTTCCAGGTGACGTACACCTGCCCCGCCAGCCTGCCCGCCGGCGTCTACCCGGCGGTCCTCACGGCGCGGGTCCGTACCGTCGAGGTCGCGCGGGCGCGGGCGCTCGTCGACTGCTCGTCCCCGCCACCGCTGCCGCCCGCGATCGCCCCCGCCGTCGGGCTCGGCGTCGCTGCGCCGCCCGCGCCGCCGGTCGAGCCGGTCTCCAACGCGCAGCCCCAGGGCCAGCCGCAGCCCCAGCCGCAGAGCCAGCCGCAGTCGCAGGCGCAGGCCCAGGGGCAGGCGGGCATGGCGTACCAGGAGCAGGAGAGCCCGCAGTTCGCGTTCGCCTACAGCAACGTCACCGCGGAGGGCGACAAGGTCCTGTCGTTCAGCCGCTACCAGTCGCGGCCGTCGAACGGCGGCGAGGGCGTGCCGTTCACGGTCCCCGTCGCCGTCGTCGCGACCGCCGCCGCGGCGTCGTTCGCGCGGCTCCGCCGCCGCCCCCAGCGCGCCACCGTACGGACCAGGCACTGACCACCGAGGAGAGCCCGCCCATGTCGAACACCGCACCGCGCCCGGCCGAGCCGGTGCCCGGCCGCCTCGACCGCCTGGTCGCCCGCGTCCGCGCGTACCGGCTGGCGCAGCGCCGCCGCAACGCCGGCCGCAACAAGACCGGCGGGCGGCGCGCGACCTGGCTGCTCGGCGCGCTGGTGCTGCTGCTCGTGCTGCTGTTCGTCGCCGGGCTCAACTACCTCACGCCGAAGACCGGGGGGCGGCAGGTCACGCTCGACCAGTTCGTCGCCCTGACCGGCGACCGTCGCGTGACGACGGCGACGTTCCTCGACCAGGACAACCGCCTCGCCGGCCGCTACGTCGCCCCCGCGCCCGGCGCCAAGGCGAACGCCACGACCGCCGCGCTGCCGGCGGACGGCGCGTTCTGGCTGAACTACCCGAAGTCCGACGTCGCGTTCGGCATCCTCGCCGACCGCCTCACGACCGACGGCGCCCGCATCCGCATCGACCCGCAGAGCCACAAGGTGCTCGTGCGTTCGGTCACGATCTACCTGCTCCCGTTGCTCGTCCTGGCGGGCGTGTTCGGCCTGCTGTTCACCGGCTCGCGCAACGGCGGATCCGGCATCGGCGAGGTCACCAACTTCGGCTCCATGGGGAAGAAGAAGGCGACCCGCGGCGGGTCGGGTTCGGTCAGCTTCGCCGACGTCGGCTCGGCGACCGAGGCGATCACCGAGCTGAGCGAGGTGGTCGACTACCTGAAGAACCCCTCGCGGTACGAGCAGGTCGGCGCCGTCCCGCCGAAGGGCGTGCTGCTGTTCGGGCCGCCCGGCTGCGGCAAGACGCTGCTCGCCAAGGCGGTCGCGGGCGAGGCGGGCGTGCCGTTCTTCTCGGTCGCCGGCGCGGAGTTCGTCGAGTCGCTCGTCGGCGTCGGCGCGGCCCGCGTCCGCGACCTGTTCCGCCGCGCCCGCGAAGTCGCGCCCGCGATCGTGTTCATCGACGAGCTGGACGCGGCCGGCCGCCGTCGCGGTGGCGGCGGCAGCGAGGGCGGCTCCGACGAACGCGAGCAGACCCTCAACCAGATGCTGGTCGAGATGGATGGCTTCGAGGTGTCGGCCGGCATCGTCGTCATGGGCGCCACCAACCGTCCCGACATCCTCGACCCGGCGCTGCTGCGGCCCGGCCGGTTCGACCGCCACATCACCATCGAGCTGCCGGACGCGCCCGGCCGCGAGGAGATCCTCCGGCTGCACGCGCGGACCCGGCCGATCAGCCCGGACGTGGACTTCGCGTACCTCGCGTCGCGCACGGCCGGCTTCTCCGGCGCCGACCTCGCAAGCGTCGTGAACGAGGGCACGCTGCTCGCGTTGCGCCTCGCCAACGACACGGTCGGCACGCCGGAGCTGGAGGAGGCGATCCAGCGCGTCCTGCACGGCCCGCAGGGCCGCGGCGTCGTCCTCACGGCGGGCGAGCGGGAACGCATCGCGGTCCACGAGGCGGGGCACGCCGTCGCGGCGGCCGCCGTCGGCCAGGCCGAGAGCGTGCACCGCATCAGCGTCCTGACCCGCGGTCGCGGCGGCGGCCAGACGCGCATCCGCGGCGGCGACGACGGTCTCGTTCGCACGGCCGACGAGCTGTACGGCTCGCTCGTCATGACGCTCGCGGGCCGGGCCGCCGAGCTGCTCGTCCTCGGTACGCCGTCGACCGGCGCCGAGGACGACCTGGAGTCCGCGACCCGGCTCGCCGGCGACATCATCGGCAGGTACGGCATGAGCGCCCGGCTCGGCCCGCGCCGCCTGCTCGCGAACGACGTCAACACCTACCTCGGCGGTTCGAGCGGCCTCGCCGACCTGGCGCCCCGCGCGATGGACGCGTACGACGAGGAGCTGGTCGTCCTCCTCACCGAGGCCGAGGCCGACGCGACGCGGCTGCTCGCCCGCAACCGCCAGATCTTCGACCGCCTCGCGTCCGGCCTCGCCGAGGCGGAGACGATCGAGGGGCCCGCCCTCGAGGTGTACCTGTACGCCGTCGAGCACACGCCGCCGAGCGCGCCCGGGTCGCGCCCCGTCCGCCCGCCCGTGCGGACCGGCCGATGACGCCTCGTAGCCTCGTCCTCGGCGCGGCCCTGCTCCTCGCGGCCGCGACCGCCGGCGTACCCGCGCGGGCCGCGGCACCGCACGTCACCGGCCTCAAGGCCAGTGCCTCGTCGGGCACCGTGACGCTGTCCGGCTGGGCGACGTTCTCCGGCGCGGTCATCGCGACCAGGGCCGACCCCGCCAACAACGCCGGGCCGACGGGTACGGCCAGTGGCGCCGACCTGATCGGCGCCGACGTCGTCTACCGGCCCGAGCTCGCCGACCTGTTCGTCCGGCTGCGGCTCGTGTCGATCCCCACGACCGGCGCGAGCGTCGTCGGCGACCCCACGGTGCTGTACGGCCTGCGGACCACGATCGGTGGCGTCCCGATCGAGGTGCGGGTGCAGTCCCTCGGCGCGACGGCGCTGTTCGGGCTGTTCACCTGTGCCAGCGAGAACGGCTGCCTCCCGGCCGGCGACCTGCTCGGCGGGTACGGCACGACCGGCCCGGAGATCGTTGTCTCGCTGCCGATCTCGGTGCTCGCCGCCGCGAAGATCAAGCTGAAGGAGGGCGACAGGATCGCCACCCCGATCGCCTACACCGCGCGGACGTCGTACGCGGCGGGCGCGATCACACCGGAGACGCGGCTCAACACCCTCGCCCTGACGAGCCAGCCCACGGTCACCGTGCCGGTCAAGTCGGTACGCGCCACCGTCGGCTCGGTCACCAAGGCCGCGACGTTGAAGAACGGCACCTTCACGGTGGTGTTCCCGCGCTCCGCGTTCCACCGCAACCCCGACACCGTGACGACGCGGACCTGCCTCGGGTCCGCCTGCGCCGTCGAGCGGTTCACCGTCCACGTCTGACCTCGCACCCAGCAACGGAGCCGGCATGAAGCACCTCCGCATCCTCGCCCTCGCGGCCGTCGCGGTCGCGGTCGGTACGGCGACAGCGCCCGCGGGCGCGTACACCCGGCCGGGCCGCGTCGTCGACCGGGTCTCCGTCTCCTCGACCGGCGCGCAGGCGAACGACGAGTCCGACCCCGCGGGCGCGGGCCAGGGCCAGGGCATCGCGATGACACCCGACGGCCGCTACGTCGCGTTCGCCAGCATCGCGTCCAACCTCGTTCCCGGCGCCAGCAGCCGCAGCGTCGTCACGAAGCGCACCGACGTCTTCGTCAGGGACCGCTGGACGGGCAGGACGCGGATCGCGTCGGTCGGGTGGGACGGCAGCCCGGCGAGCAGCCTCGACCCCACCTGCGGCGGCTCGGGCGTGCCCGCCCTCACGCCGGACGGGCGGTACGTCGCGTTCACGAGCTGCGACGACAACCTCGTCCCCGGCCCGGGGAACGCCCCGCGCGGCGGCGACAAGAACCTGTGGGACGACGTCTTCGTCCGCGACCTGAAGACCGGCAGGACCGTCCGCGCCTCGACCGGTCTCGGCGGGGCCGAGGGCAACGGGAGCTCGGGCGAGGCGACGATCAGCGCGGACGGCCGCTACGTCGCGTTCCTGAGCGCCGCCGACAACCTGGTCACCGACGTCTGCCCGACCGACACCGTGCACCACCTCGCCTGCCGGCAGGGTGCGGACAACGGCGTGATCAACGTCTCGACCCCGCCTCAGGTCTACGTCCGCGATCTCGTCAAGGGCGTCACGACGATGGTGTCCGTGGGGCTGAACGGCTCCCCCGCGGACGGCGGCGCGTACGACCCGTCGATCAGCCAGGACGGCCGGCTGGTGGTGTTCACCAGCGAGGGCGACAACATGCGGGACGAGGACCTCAACGCCTGCCCGCTGACCGGCCGCCCGTCCTGCCCCGACATCTACCTGCACGACCGCGTCACCCACCGCACCGAGCTGATCTCGGTGGGGCTGAACGGCAGGAGCGGGCTCGACCAGTCCGGCCGCACCCTGCTACGCCGCGTCCAGGCGATCAGCGCGGACGGCCGCTACGTCGCGTTCCGCTCCAACGCGACCGGTCTGGTCCCGCGCGACAAGACTCCGACGTTCAACACCGGCATGTACGTCAGGGACCGCAAGACCGGCAGGACCGAGCGCGTCACCGTCGACAGCAACGGCGAGATCCTCGGGTCCTGCTCGTGCAGCGTCAGCCTCAGCCCCGACGGCCGGTACGCGTCGTTCAACATGAGCGTGCAGGCGTGCGCGCCGGCACCGGGCGCGATCGGGCTGCGCGACCGGGTCACCGGCGCCACGCAGATGGTCGGGCGCCAGGACTACCGCGGGCGCGACCTCGACTGCTCGGAGTACTTCAACGAGTACGGCGGCGAGGTCTCCGCCGGCGGCCGGTACGTGGCGTTCTCGACCAACGGGAAGCGGCTGGTGCCCAACGACACCAACGCCAAGGCCGACATCTTCGTCACCGACCGCGGGACCAGCCTCGGCGTCGGCGGGCTCGCGGGCGCGGGGGCGCTCGACGTCGCGGGCGTCGCGTCGTTCGCGTCGAGCGGAGTCGCTGCCCGCGACGACGCGGTCGCGGACGCGACCTCGCCGGCACCCGACGGCACCGACCTGATCCGCGCGTCGGTCGCGTACCGTCCGGCGACCGCGGACCTGTTCGTCCGGCTGGAGCTGCAGCGGATGCCCCTGTTCGCGCTGGCCAGCCCGCTCGTCGTGTACGGCCTCGACCTCACTGCAGGCAACGCCCGCTACCAGGTGCGTGCCGCGCGGACCGGCGCCGACGCGTCGTTCGGCCTGTACCGCCGCGACGGCGCGGCCTGGACGCGGGTCGCGACGCTGCGCGGCGGCTACGGCACCACCGGCCAGGAGGTCGTCGTCGCGGTGCCGCTCGGCAGCCTCGGCCTCGGCCGCGGCGGCACGATCAGGGACGCGGTCGGGTTCACGGCGCAGGGGTCGTTCGACCTCGGCGCCGTCGACGTGGTGGACCGGGTGCGGCTGACCTGAGAACGGTCAGCGGCCGGTGAGGCGCCGCAGCAGACCGCCGCGAACCCGGGGCGCCGGAGGCGGCTCCGGCGCGGGACGGGCCGCGCGCGGAGTCGCGGGCCGCGACGAGAGCGGGGCGTCGTAATCCGCTCGCGCGATGACCTCGACGATGCCGTCGACGTCGAGGTCGGCCGACCCGGGAACCTCCTCGACCAGACCGACGAGAACGCCGTCCCGCAGGACGACGGCCTCCAGCCCGGCGGCGCCGTCGGCGTCCCAGATCGCCTCGCGGCCGTCCGGGATGACGATGCGGACGCTGTACTCGTAGACGCCGACCGGGTGCAGGTGCGCGAACCTGCCGCGCGCGCGGAGCCGCTCCACGACCGCCGTCGCCTTCGCCTCGTCCACGCCGTCCAAACTACGTCATCGACACCGGCAGCCGTGCGCCCGCCGACGCGGACCGGCGTCGTTCAGGCATGGAAGTCCGGGACCAGCCCGAAGTCGACCGGGCCGCAGGCAGCCGCCGGGTCGAGGCCGCGTTCGATCGCCTCGTGCGCGATCCGGACCGCCGCGTATCCGCTCCGCACCCACTCCCCGGACCTGGGGAGGTCGGCCATCGAGCGAACGAGGTCGCTCGGCACGGTCAGGACATCGCCGACCCCCTCCTCGTTCAGGTCGATCTTCGAGAGGAGCCCCCACTCGAGCTCGATCGCGCAGCAGATCTCCGGGCGCAGCGAGAGCAGGTCGAGCGCGAGCCCGGTGGCGTACACCTGCAGGCGACGGTCGTCGTAGGGACGCTCCGCGCACTGCGTCGCCTCGGCCATCTGCAGCGCTGCGAGACGCTGCGCACTGGTCGCGGTGCCGGCCGGTGGCGGAATCGTGCGGTCGTTGTAGCTCTCCGGGTCGCGGAGCATCCAGCCGACGTGGACCTTCAGCTTCTCGACCCAGTGCGGGTCCTCGTCGAAGCCTTCGAGGTCCGTCCCGTTCTTGCACTCCTCCACGAACTCGGTGAGCAGGACCCGCCCCGCGTGCATCCGCTCGTCGTGGTTCGGTGGGGTGTGCCTGGTCTTGCTGTTGAACATCCCCGTCGGAACGGCGTGGTACATGTCCGGGTACGTGCCGACGAGGTCCGAGCGCCGCTTGTAGTAGATGACCGCCTCCCCCTCCAGCGGTTCGCGATGGAACACGACGCCGGCCAGTCCGACGCCGACGGCGCGGTGCCGCGGCTCGGCGATCAGCTCGTCGATGCCGAGCCGCATCAACGACCTCCGGCCCGGGAGCGTTCGCATCAGCCAGGTGCCGCGCAGCGGCAGCGGCCGCGGAGTCGCGGTCGCCGCACAGAGCCCCGCCGCGATGAACGCCTCCTCGATCAGGTAGTCGCAGGACCGCATGATCTGCCCGTAGATCGCGCGGTCTACCTCGACCCGCATCGTCCCGGCGCCGGGGTCCCAGCGGAGACGGCGGACCACGTAGTTCAGCCCCGCCTCGGCTTTCTGCTCCAGGACCTGATCGTCGACTGGTGGCGACGCGCCCTCGACGTACTCCCCGACCGACCGGAGCCGCGCGCGGCGCAGCTGCGTCAGGAACCGCCCTCTGGCATGAGCCGATCGCGCGTACGCGGGCAGGCGCCTCTCCAGGTGATCGGTGTCGCGCTCGGTCAGCACCTCGGCGTCGGCCGCCTCGACGACGATGTCTGTGAACCGGCCAGGGATGGGCATGACCCACGCGCCCGCGACCAGGTCCTGAGCATCGTCGAGGTTGCGGACGGCGAGGCCGGGGAACCGCTCCTCCAGCTCGGCGCGGAGGGGCTCGTACTCCGCGAACATCGCCTGGAGGAACGGCCCGTTCCTGATGCCGCGATCCCGCACGGCGCCGAGGTCGAGCGCGCGGTCCATGTCCTTCGACGCGGAGTCCATCGCGAGCCTGATGCTCGCGAGGCCGCGCCGGACCAGGACCGCGTTCACGCACTCCGCTGCCAGGTAGGCCACGAGGACGGCGAGGACCGCGAGCGCTGCGGCGTCGCGCAGCCGCGCCGCGGCGAGCAGCAGGACGAACGGGGCCGAGATCCCCAGCCGTGCGAGGCGGGGCAGGCGCGCGAGCGCGCGCACGGCGAGCAGGTCGGCCGGCCAGGGCCGGTTGCCGAGCCGCCGGTTCAGCGCGATCAACCGGTGCCGGAAACGCAGGTACAGGAGCAGCTGGGCGATCAACGTCGTTCCCCCGTTCGAACCGCAGTGCCGCGATGTTACGCGGGTCTCAGGTCGGCTTCGAGCAGCGCGACGGCGCCCGCTGCCGCGGGCGTGACGGTGCCCGGCGGGTGGTCACGCCAGAACGCGGCGAGCCCCTCTGCCGTGATCTCGATGAGCGCGAACGCCGCGAACTCCGGGCTCCGTTCGACACCTCGTAGCGCGGGCTCCACGAGTGCCGCCTCGGTCGCCGAGAGGTCCAGCCGGACGCAGACCTCGGGCCGCAGCCGCGTCAGGTCGTGGGCGACCCCGAGGACGCGAATGCGGGCGGCCAGGGTGGCCGCCGCCGCGGGCGGGACGCCCAGCTCCTCGCCGAGCTCGTTCTCGACAGTGACAGCAACTGCGTTCGCGGTGGGGTCGAGATCGAGCATGCCGGACGGCGCGACGTGCCACAGGCGGGGGTCGGTCGGCAACGACGACCGCCGCTCGCCGATGAGGAACGCGCGCCCGGTCGCCGTCGGAAGCGTCGTCACGACCGAGACGCCGACCGCCGCCGCCCGGCCGGCTCCGCGCCGGACCGGGTCGCCGCCCGCGGCGGCGTGCGCCGCGTCCCTGGACGGCATGGCGCCGCCCGCGGTCCCCAGCAGCTCGGCGCGCAGCGCGTCGCACGTCGCGAGCATCGCGAAGTACGAGGCGGGCCGGACGCGCAGGGTCGAGCCGTCGATCTCGTCGAGGGCGAGCAGCGCGCCGTCCCACGTCTCAGGGTGGCCCGCCCTGACTGCGCGCAGGTGCTCGGCGCCGTACGGCGTGACGACGACCGGCGCGGCGGCACCCCCGGCGCGCGTCACCGAGACGGAGTCGAGCCGGTCGACCGCGACCGGGTAGACCACCCCGCCCCGGCGCACCGGCGGCGCGACGCCCTCGTACAGCGCCACGAGGGCGTCGGACGGCGTCGTCATCGGCTACGCCTCGACCACGCGCCGGACCCGTTGAGCCGGTCGAGCGCCGCGAACGTAACGTCGACGTCGGCAGTCATGGGCCGAGTGTCCCGCGGCTACGCGAGCAGCGCGGGCAGCCGCGCGAACCGCTCTCCCAGAGCGGTCAGCGACTGCTCGTGCACGCACGCCAGCGCCAGGTGCACGGCGTCGCGGAACGGCGCCACCCACCGCTCGCGGTCGAACGCCGCCGGACCGTGCAGCGCGCCGAGCAGTGACCCGGCGGTCGCGCCGAACGAGTCGGTGTCGTTGCCCTGGCAGACCTGCATCCCGATTCCGGCGCCGACGTCCGGCGCGAAGCGCAGGGTGTTGAGCAGCGTGCCGATCTCCTGGTAGACGCGGCAGTGCGAGTACTCGGCGTACGCGCCGTGCAGCCGTTCGTACCCGTCCAGCCAGTCGCCTGCCGCGCGCACCTGGACGAGCGAGTCGTCCAGGACGCGGCGGAGCCGGCTGCGCCGCGGCACCACCCGTGCGGCCGTCTCCGCGACGGTGAGCCAGTCGTCCGCGACCAGCGCGGTCGCGACCGCCGCGGCGACCCACATCGCGGCGTACACGCCGGTCCCGCGGTGGGTCAGCGTGGCGTCGCGATGCGCCAGAACTGCTGCGCGCCAAGGGTCGCCGGGGCATGCGTAGCCGTACGCGTCGGCCCGGATCAGCGCACCGCAGTGCTCGTCGGCCGGGTTGAGGACGCGGGTCCAGCCGCCCGTCGGGACACCCGGCGCCAACGTCGCGAGGCCGGCGTTCAGCAGCTGCGTCCGCTCCGGCCCGAACGTCGCGGCGACCGGGAGGTTCAGCAGCCACGACGCCCGCAGGTCGTCATGCGTGAACGCCGCGCCGTGGCGTTCCAGCACGGTCAGCGCGAGGACGGGGTAGTTGACGTCGTCGTCCTCGGGGACGTACGCGATCCGCTCGCGCACGCACTCGCGCCACTGCGACTGGCGGTCGCGCAGCCGTTCGCTCGCGGCCTCGGTGACGTAGTCCGTCAGCGGCCACTCCCCTGACGGCGCCAGCGCGTCGCGCAGCTCGGCCAGCGTCGGGTCGTACTCGAACGGCTTGCCGAGCACGCACCCCGCGACCCGCGCCAGCCACGCCGTCTCGATCCGCGTCGCGACGTCGCCGTACGGCAGCCGAGGAGGCGAGTCGCACTCGGCCGCGATCGCGTCGAGGTCGTCCGGTTCGACGTAGGGCCAGTCCGTACGCAGCGGCAGGTCGGCGACGCGTTCGGCGAACGCGAACAGCGCGTCGTAGGACGCCGGTAGCTCGGCCAGTTCCTCCGCGAGACCGGTGACGTCGTGACCCTGCTCGGCCTTGTCCGCGAGCACCTGCGTCAGCATCGCCCGGACCGAGGACGGCGGCAGCGACCTCACGCCGACCGCGTCACCTTGGACAGCCCGCGCGGGGCGTCCGCGTCCGCACCGGCGCGGCGCGACCACGCCAGCGCGGCACACTGACCGGCGACCAGCGCGACGACGGCGGCCGCGACCGCGTCGTCGACGAACGGCGTGACGACGTCGTACGACGCGTCGGGACCCACCCGCACGACGTGGCCGCCGAGCGCGGCGGCGTTCGGGTCGCGCGGGTCCACGAACGCCAGCGTCGTCCCCGGCGCCGCGGCAGGACCGTGCAGGTGCTCGACCAGCGAGTCGGCGGACGGCAGGCGCCCGGTCATCTCGGCGAACTTCAGCGCCACCTCGTCGGCCACCCACTCCGCGCCGAGGCCCCCGGCGACGACGTGGTCGGGCGGCGCGCCGCGGGCGAACGCCTCGAGGTCCGTCGCGAGCAGCGCGGTCACGGCATCGACCAGCGGGCCGACCGGCAACGGCCCGGCGAGCGCCGAGACGAGCAGTGCCTGGGCCGTCACCGACTTGGTCGCGGCGACGACGCGTTCGGGGCCGGCCGCGCAGTCGAGCGCGACGTCGGCGAGAGCGGCCAGCGCCGACCCCGGCGCGTTCGTGACGCTGACGACGGGGCAGCCAGCCGCCCGCGCCGCGGCGACCGCGGCGAGCAGCGACGGCGTCTCCCCGGACTGCGACACGGCGACGACGACGTGGTCGGGGCGCAGCGCGAACGCCGGCACCGCCGCACCGGGCGCAGGCAGCACGGTGCACGGCACCCCGGCCCGCGACTCGACCGCCGCGGCGCCGATGCCGGCCGCGTGCCGGCTCGACCCGATGGCGAGCAGCCGGACGCCGCCGCTGCGCGCCAGCAGAGCGCGCGCCGCGTCGAGCCCGGCCGCGTTGACGTCGAGCACCCGCGCCAGGACCGGCGGCTGCTCGCGCAGGTCGCGCTCGGCGCTCCGGCCGAGCGTCACCAGCACCTCGGGTGCCGCCGCGACTCGCACGCCGGCTCCGGCTCCGCGACGTAGATCGGCGATGTCAACGCGAGGATGCCGGCCTTGTTGCGGCAGTACGTCGTCTGCCCGCCGAGCACCGGCTCGCACGACGCGAGCCGCGCGGAACGGCCCTCCTCGGTGTACAGCTCCGCACGCACCCAGCCCGGCTCGTCCAGCGTGAACGGCACCGCGCCGCCCGGCAGCAACGCGGCGCCGTCGACGATCGTGCGGCCGTTCGCCCGGACCTCGACCAGCCCCGCGCCCGACGTCCCGCCGCCACCGCGCACCCGCATCGGGGTGCCCGGCGCGACGGTGTCGCCGGCCATCGACTCGTACGTCCCGTCACGGTCGGTGTCCGCCTCGATCAGCAACGGCGTCGCGCCCTCGACCGGCGGCCGGAACGTGATGCCGGTCCGGCCGTCCCGCAGCGCGCCGAGAACGCCGCGCTCGCTGCGCTCACCAGCGAACACCCAGGTCGTCGGGTTGCCGACGCCCTGCACCGCAACGGTCGTCAGCCAGTGTGAGTCGCTGCCGCCCGTCGCGGCGACGTGCCGGCCGGTCGCGAGCCAGCACTCCCAGTAGAAGAGCGCGTCGCCGTTCCACGCGCTCGCGGGTACCGGTGGCTGGAGCGCGTGCGAGAAGTTCCAGACCTCGACCGTGTCCACGGGTACGCGCAGCCCGTACTGCCAGTGCATCCCGGTCAGGTCGGCGCACGACGTGAGCGGGCGGTCGAGCCCGTCGGCCGGATGGTTGGCCTGGAAGACGCCGCCGTCCGCGCGCAACGCCGCCGCCATCGCGTTGATCGCCGCATCGCCCTTGTCGCCGGCCGGGTAGACGCGCGTTGCGCCGAGCATCTGCGCGTGGCCACCGATCGAGTTCTCGTACCCCTTGACGCCGATGACCCCGGACGTGCCGAAGCCCGGGTCGTCGACGGACCGGTAGCCCGAGTCCTCCGGGTGGTCGTCGGAGTGGTGGTCGGTGAGTGCCAGGTAGTCGAGGCCGCGCAACGACGCCTCCGCGAACCGCTCCCGCGGCGTCCCGCCCAGCGTGTAGGCCTCCTCCGGCGAGGTGTTGTAGTCCTCCGGCGGGCAGAACGAGTCGTGGGAGTAGCAGGTGTGTACGTGTAGGTCGCCGGCCAGCCACTCGCCGACGTGGCCGCCGCGCGCGGCCGAGACCCAGACGGGGCTGCTGTACCCGACGACGGTGCCGCCGTCCTTCACGCGGAGGAAGTAGTACTTGTCTGCGGCGCTCGCGGTGACCTTCGCGTAGAGCGCGCCGGTGCCGGTGGCGACGACGCGGCCGCCGCTCGTGACCGCCTCCAGCGTCAGCCCGCTGCGCCCGGTCCGCGTCGCGCGCGCCGCCAGCAGCATCGTGCCGCCCGTCGCGCGCGTGAGCTGCGTACCCATCAGCGCGCCGTCCACGGTGAACGCGAGCCGCGTGTCGGGGTGCCTGACCGCGTAGAAGCGCCGCGCCAGCATCGCCTCGCGCAGCGCCGCCGGCGACCGGTCGGCGGCGAGCAGCACGGTCTTCGCCCAGCCCGGTCCGCCCCAGTCGTCGGAGCGCCGGTGGCCGAGGTCCTCCGCGCCGATCGCGCCGACGTGCCAGCCGCGGTCGAGCGCCTTCGGGTACCAGGCGCCGTAGTCCTCGTCGTCGTTGTAGACCTCGATGCCGACCATCTGCCGGTCCGCCTCGGGGACGTACGCGAGGTCGTCCCAGTTCTGCTGCGGGTCGCTGTCGCCGACGACGGGGAGGTTCTTCGCGCCCGGGTGGTTGAACGTCGCCAGGCCGTCGCCGCCGCCGCCGAGCTGGGGCCACGTCGTCAGCCAGCGGTAGAACGACGTCATCGTGGCGTAGCCGCCGTCGGCCTTGGCGTTCGCCATGTTCTTCGAGTGGTAGACGTTGATGTGCCCGAACTTGTCGCTCGTCCACTCGAAGCCGCGGATGCCGGTGAACGTCGCCGTGGTCGCCTGCTTGGCGTACGCCGCCATCGCGTCCCACTTGCGCAGCGCCTTCGCCGGGTCGGGGTCGGCGACGAGGCAGCCGGTGACGCCGGGCCCGGCGCACTCGTCGTTCGCGACGATCGGCACGTCGAGGGTGTCGGAGTGTTCGCCGGCCATCAGGAAGTCGTTACCGAACGACGCCGCCGACGCGTAGTACGTGCCCGGCGTCGACCCCGGCCAGCCGTCGCTGTAGCCGCTGTGCTCGTGCAGCGGGCCGGCCAGCGCGACGTAGCCGGGCGGCACGAGCGGCGGGTACGGCAGGACGAGCGCACGCGCCGGCTGGGGAACAGACGCGAGCGCGAGGAGCGGGGCGAGCCAGCGGGCGGTACGGCGCACGGGGCGTTCCTCTCGGTGGTTCCTCAGCCGGCGGCGAGCACGCCGTCGGCCCACGCGCTGACGACGTCGTAGGCGACGTCGGCGACCTGCCCGGCGGACAGGCCCGCGGTCTTGTCGATCTCGGCGAACGTCGCGCCGGGCACCAGCGCGGCGATCCGCCGCGCGACCGCGATCGGGTGGATGACCGGGTCGCCGTCCCACGCCACGACGTGCGTCGGCACGTCGAACGCCGGCAGCGCCGCCGGGTCGCACGCGCGCTGGTCCGGGATCCGCCGCATCGCGACGCGCAACGACGCGAGGTCGTGCGTGCGCATCGCCGCGACCAGGTGCGGGTCGGCCGCGGGGCTGCCGGGAGGCGCACCGACGCAGAGCTCGATCAGGCCGTCCATGCCCTTCCGGCTCGCGCGCCACAGCTGCAGCCGCAGCAGCGCGAACAGGTGGCGCGGCGGCGGCGCGAGCGCGTTGCAGCCGGGTGCGATGAGCAGGAGGCCGCGCGCGCGGCAGGGGAAGTCGGCCTCGTGCCGGAGGATGGTGTTGGCGCCGTGCGAGCCGCCGACGAGCAACGGCCGGTCGAAGCCCGTGTGCGTCAGCATCGCGTCGAGGTCGGCGGCGATCCGGCCGTACCCGTAGCGGTTCTTGTCCAGCAACGGCGTCGAGCCGCCGTGCCCGCGGGTCGAGTACCAGAGCACGCGGAACCGCCCCGCGAGCCGTTCGGCGACCGGCCGTCCGTCCTCGAGGCTGCCGGACAGGCCGTGCAGCCAGACGAGGTCGGGCCCTTCACCGATCACGTCGTACTCGAGCTCGACGTCCGGCTCGACCGTGGCCTTCACGCAACGGCTCCTTCGACGCTCGCCCAGAGGTGCGCGAGCCCCCACGCCGCCGCCGACTTCACGGTGTCCGGCGCGGCCGACGGCTCGACCGTACGGTCCGGCAGCGCGGCGGCGACGAGGGCGACGACCTCGGGGTGCCGCCGCGCCAGGCCGCCACCGACGACGACGAGCGGGCCGGCCAGCGGCTCCGCTGCGATGGCCGCAGCGACGGCGGCGGCGGCGCGGGCCAGCGCGCCGGCGGGGACGGGCTCGGGCAGCGCCCAGCCGGCCGCGACCGTCTCCAGGCAGCCGGCGCCGCCGCAGCGGCAGGCGGCGTCGCCGAAGGTCCGCGCGTGGCCGAACAGGTTGGCGCCCACGGC
This sequence comes from Frankiaceae bacterium, assembly GCA_030840645.1. Lineage (GTDB taxonomy): Bacteria > Actinomycetota > Actinomycetes > BP-191 > BP-191 > BP-191. Next base: position 66,920 of record JAVEEC010000026.1, on the reverse strand, counting down.
CACGCCGTCGCGCACGACCGCGCCGCCGACCCCGGTGCCGAGGCCGACGTAGGTCAGGTCGGCCAGTCCCCGGGCGCCGCGCAGCGCCGCCTCGCCGAGCGCGGCCGCCTCGGCGTCGTTGCACAGGACGACGGCCGTGCGGCCGAGCCCGAGCCGCTCCGCGGGGTCCACGTCGAACCAGCCGAGGTTCGACGCCGCGACGACCCGGCCGCCCGCGATCACGCCGGGGACGGCCATGAGCAGCGGGACGCCGTACGGCGGGGTGGCACCGTCGGTGACGACCGGCTCGGGGCCGCCGAGGACGACGGTCTCGACGCCGCCGCCGCCGACCTCGACGCAGGCCAGCACCGGCGCGTCGCCGAACGTCGCCGTGCTCATGCGCGGACTGGCCCCTCGAGTCGTCGGGATTTGCAGCAAAGGTTTACAAATAGCGTCCGAGGTGTCAAGGTCCGGTTCGTTCCCTGCGTCGGAGGTACGAGTGCTCCTGCTCCGCGGCGGCCGGGTGCTCGCGCCCGGCGGGTCGTGGGTCGACGCGTCGGTCGCGGTCGACGGCGGCCTGATCGCCGGCGTGTCCCCCTCGCACGCCGCCGGACCCGGCGACCTCGACGTCTCCGGCTGCTGGGTGCTGCCCGGCTTCGTCGACCTGCACGTGCACGCGGCGGGCGGCGCGCGGCTCCAGGGGGCCGGTGCCTCGCTCCCTGGGGTCGCGGCCGCGCTCGCGCGCGGCGGCGTGACGTCGTTCCTCGCGACGACGTACGCCGCGCCGCTCGCCGAGCTACACGCGGCGGTCACGGCATCGACCGAACCGACGCCGCGGGGAGCGCGGTGCGCCGGCGTCCACCTCGAAGGCCCCTGGCTCGCGTACGACTACGCCGGCGCGCAGCCGCGCGAGGCCCTCGCCGACCCCGACCTGCAGGCAGCACTCGACCTGGTCGCCGCGGGCCCGGTCCGGGTCGTGACGCTCGCACCCGAGCTGCCCGGCGCCCACGACCTGATCGCGACGCTCGTTGCGCGCGGCGTGCGGGTCTCGCTGGGCCACAGCGGGACGACGTACGACGGCGCCGTGGCCGCGGTCGGGGCCGGTGCCACCCAGGTGACGCACGCGTTCAACGCCATGAGCCCGATGCGTCACCGCGACCCCGGGCTCGTCGGCGCGGCGTTCGACCTGCCCGGGCTGACCGTCGAGGTCATCGCGGACGGCGTGCACGTACACCCCGCCGCCGTCCGCGCGCTGTGGCGCGCGCGCGGCGCGGACGGTGTCTGCCTCGTCAGCGACTGCGTGGACGGCTGCCTCGACGGCGACCCCCTCGTCCGCGACGGCGACGTGCTGCGCCGCGCGGATGGCACCCTCGCCGGCAGCGCGGCGACGCTGGCGGCCGCGGTACGCAACGCCGTCGCCTGGGGCATCCCGCTCGCCGACGCCGCGCGGATGGCGTCCACCACACCGGCCCGCGCGCTCGGCCTCGACGCCGGCCGGATCGAGACCGGCCGCCCCGCCGACCTCGTCGTGCTCGACGCGGACCTCGCCGTACGGCACACCGTCGTCGGCGGCACGGTGGTCGCGTGACGCCCGCGGTCGTCGCGACCGCGCGCGGCCCGGTCGAGGTCGCCCGCGCCGGCGCCGGCCCGGCCGTGATCCTGCTGCACGGCATGCCCGGCGACTACCGGCAGGCGGGCGCGCTGGCGCGCGACCTCGCCGGACGCCACGAGGTGCTGCTGCCCAGCCGCCCCGGCTACGGCGCCACGCCGCTCGCCTCCGGCCGCGGCATCGCCGACCAAGCCGACCTCGCCGTCGCCCTGCTCGACGCGCTCGCGCTGCCCGACGCCGCCGTCGTCGGGATCAGCGGCGGCGGCCCGGCGGCGTACGCGTTCGCCACGCGGCACCCGCGGCGTTGCCGGGCGCTCGTCCTCTGCTGCGCCGTCGCGCCTCCGGTCCTCACGGTGCCCCGGGCACTGCGGGTCCTCGACGTCGTTCCCGGCCTGTGGGAGCTGGGCGCGCGCCGCGCCGCGCGCCGCCTCGCCGCGGTCCACGCCGACCCCACGCGGTCCCACGCCGCGTCGCTCGCCGAGCTCGGCCCCGCCGAACGCGTCGCCGCCTCCGACCCGCAGGTCCGCGACGACATCCGCACGTTCCAGCGGCAGCGCGCCGAGGTGCTGACGTCGATCGCCGGCCTGCGCAACGACTACCGCCAGCTCAGGGCGGCGCGCGCGGCCGGCGCCACGCCCTGGCCGGCCGGCGTCCGCGTCCCCGCGCTCGTCCTGCACGGCGCCGACGACACCGTCGTCCCCGTCGAGCACGGCGCCTGGTACGCCGCCGCGATCCCCGGCGCGGCGTACGACGTGGTGCCCGACGCCGGGCACGCGTTCGTCATCACGCTGCGCCGTACGGTGTCGCCACGGATCGAGGAGTTCCTGTGAGGGCGCTGCCGTCGGGCAAGGGCGTGGAGTACATCGGCGACGAGGAACGCGCCGCCGTGCTGCGCGTCCTCGACCGGCGGTCGCTGTTCCGTTACTACGGCCCGGAGGAGCCCACCGAGGTCGCGGCGTTCGAGCGCGAGGCGGCGGCGTTCCTTGGCAGCCGGCACGCGGTCGCCGTGTCGTCGGGCACCGCAGCGCTGCGGACCGCACTCGCCGCGCTCGGCGTCGGCCCCGGCGACGAGGTCGTGGTGCCGGCGTGCACGTTCGTCGCGTCGGTGAATGCCGTCGTCCTCGCCGGCGCCGTGCCGGTCTTCGCCGAGGTCGACCGCACGTACGGCCTCGACGCGGACAGCGTCCGCGCCGTGCTCTCGCCGCGCACCGCCGCGGTCATGGCCGTGCACCTGGACAACGGCCAGTGCGACCTCGACGCGCTGCTCGCCGTCACCGAGCCGGCCGGCGTACCCGTCGTCGAGGACACCGCGCAGTCGATGGGCGCGACGCTCGGCGGGCGGCGGCTCGGGACCATCGGCACCATCGGCGCGTTCTCCATGCAGCTCGACAAGAACATCACCACCGGCGAGGGCGGCCTCGTCGTCACCGACGACGAACGCCTGGCGCTGCGGGCCGCGGCGTTCCAGGACCAGGGCGGGCACTTCCTCACCCAGCACGGCGCCCGCCGGGACCACGCGCCGGAGCCGTTCGCGGGCGACAACCTCCGGTTGACCGAGATCCAGGGCGCGATCGCGCGGGTCCAGCTCGGCCGCCTCGACGGCCTGCTCGACGCGATGCGCGCGGCGAAGCGGCGCATCCTCGCCGCGGCCGGTCCCCTTCCCGGCGTGACGCACCGCGCGCTGCCCGACCCGGGCGGCGAGGGCGGCTCGGGCATCATCGTCGCGCTGCCCGAACCCGTTGCGGCGCAACGCTTCGCGGCCGTTCTCTCCGATGCCGGCGTGCCGTCGGGACCGCCGTACGGCGGCCTTCCCGTCTACGCGACGCCCGCGATCCTCGGCCGCCGCACCGCGTCGATGAAGGGCTGCCCCTGGCACTGCGACGCGCATCCCACCGGGGTGACGTACCGCATCGGCCTGTGTCCGGTGACCGAGGACCTGCTCGCGCGGACGGTGCGCGTGCCGGTCAGCCCCGCGTACACCGACGACGACTGCGACCACGTCGCGGCGACGATGCGGGCGGCCGCGCTGTGACGGTCCGGGTCGCGCTCGTCGGCTGCGGCGCGGTGGCTCGCCGGCAGCACCTGCCCGGCTACCGGGCCGGCGGCGACGCCGACGTCACCGTGTTCGCCAGCCGCTCTCGCGAGTCCGCCGAGGCCGCGCGCGACGAGTGGGGCTCGGGCGACGTCGTGACCGGCTGGCACGACGTCCTCGACCGCGACGACGTCGATGCCGTCGACGTCTGCCTCCCGAACGCCCTGCACGCCGAGGTGGCCGTCGCCGCACTGGACGCGGGCAAGCACGTGCTCGTCGAGAAGCCACTCGCCACGACGCTCGCGGACGCCGACGCGATGCTCGCCGCGGCCGGTGCCCGACGGCTCGCGGTGGCGTTCGACCTGCGGTGCGTCCCGTCGTTCGTCACGTTGCGGGCCGCCGTCGCCTCCGGCCGGGTGGGCCGCGTCCGCAGGATCGACGCGACCCTCGGTCACCCCGGCCCCGAGGCGTGGGCGCCGGCCTCGACGTGGTTCCGCGACCCGGCGCTGTCCGGCGGCGGCTGCCTCATGGATCTCGGCGCGCACCTGCTCGACGCGGTCGCGGTGCTCGGCGGGCCGGTCGTCGCGATCTCGCGCGCGCAGGTGAGCAGCGACGACGACGAGGCCGAGGTACTTGCCGAGCTGCCGTCGGGCGCGACGGCAACGGTGCGCGTGTCGTGGCGGCTCGCCGAGTCCGACGTGCTGCTCCGGGTCGAGGGCGAGGACGGCACGCTGACCGTCACCGAGCCCGGCGAGCCGGCCGGCGACGCACCGGCCACCGCGGCGGGCGCGTTCGCCCGCGCGCTGGCCCGCGGCGAGCCGCTGCCAGCCGACGGCCGCGACGGCCGGGCCGCCCTCGCTGCGGTGCTGGCGGCGTACGAGTCCGCGCGCACCGGACGGCGCGTGGCAGTCGGGTGAGCCTCGCCGCCGGGGTCGGCGTCGCCGACATCACACCGACCGAGCCGGTACGGCTGGCCGGCTTCTTCGCGCGGCAGCCCGCCGTGCCGCCGCTCGTCGTCAACGACCCGCTCCAGGTCCGCGCGCTCGCGCTGCGCGACGGCGACACCACCGTGCTGCTGCTCGTCCTCGACCTGGTCGGGCTCTCGGCCGACCGCAGCGCCGCGCTACGGCTCGCGGTCAGCGCCGCGACCGGCGTCCCCGCGCACCGCGTGCTGCCGTCGTGCACCCACACGCACTCGGGGCCTGACACGCTGCTCGGCATGGACCTGTACGACGGCTACGCCGGCCTGCTCGCGGCCGGCGCCGTCGCGGCGGCCCGCGACGCCGTCGCCTCGCTCGCGCCCGCGAGCATCGGCGCGGCGAGCGTGCCGCTGCCCGCCGGGCTCGCGGTCAACCGCCGCGGCCTGCCGTTCGCGCCGCGCCTCACCGCGCTGGACATCCGGTCCGAGCGGCGGTTGGCGACGCTCGCGAACGTCGGCATCCACCCGGTCACCCACGGCCCCGACGTCCACGTCGTCACCGCGGACTGGGTCGGGCACTGCCGCGCCGCGATGGAGGCCGTTCACGGCGGGACCGCGTTCGTCGTCAGCGGCCCGCTCGGCGACGTCAACCCGCCCGGGGGCGCGGGCTACGACCGCGACGGCGGCGGCCCGGGGCTCGCCGCCGCGGTCGGCGAACGCCTGGCCGAGGTCGTCGCGACCGCGGTCGGCGCCGCGAAGCCGGTCGACGGCGACCTGGCCGCGACCCACCGCACCGTCACGCTCCCGGTCGCCGACGGGCTGGTCCCCGGGCTCATCGCCGGCGGCGCCCGCGAGGTCGTCGCCGAGCTGTACGAGTGGTCGTACGGCGCGCTGCGCGTCGTGTCGATGCCGGGCGAGCCGCTCTCGGCGTTCGGCACCGCCGTCGAGGCCGCGCGGCCCGGCACCGTCGTCGTGCAGGCCGGTCTCGCGCCCTCGTGGCAGGGGTACCTACCGCACCCGGACACGTTCGACGACACGGCGTACGAGGAGCGGACCGGGCTCGGGCGCCCCGCCGTCCGCGCGCTGCTCGATGCGCTGACGGGTGCGACATGACGCGTTGGCACGGCTTCCTCGAAGGCTTCTACGGCGAGCCGTACGCCGACGGCGCGCGCCTCGACCTCGTCCGCTGGCTCGCCACCGTTGGCGGTCGCGACTACGTCTACGCGCCGAAGGACGACCCGTGGCAGCGCGCGCGGTGGCGCGAGCCGTACCCCGCCGGCCGCCTCGCGCACTTCGCGGAGCTCGTCGAGACCGGCCGCGACAACGGCGTCGACGTCGCGTTCGTCGTCTCGCCGGGACTCGACTGGCGTACGGGCGACGAGGCCGCGCTCGTGGCCAAGCTGCGCGCGTTCTACGACCTGGGCGCGCGCTCGCTCGGCGTCGCGTTCGACGACGTGCCGCCCGGCGGCGCCGACCTCGGCGAGGTACACGGCAACGCCGTCGCCGCCGCGGTCGCCGCCCTGCCGGACGACGTGCGCTGGGCGGCCTGCCCGGTCGACTACGCGACCGATCGGGTGACGGCCTACCTCGCGGCGTTCGCCGAGGCGTTCCCCGCCGGCGTCGCCGTGATGTGGACAGGCCCGGCGATCGTCAGCCCCGACGTGCCCGCGTCCCTCGCCAACGACCTGACGACGGCGCTCGGCCGCGACCTCGTCCTCGCCGACAACTTCCCCGTGTCCGACGGCCCGATGGCCGGGGTGCTGCACCTCGGCCCGTACCCCGCCCGCGAGCCCGACCTCGTCGCGGCGACCGCGGGGGTGCTGCTCAACGGCGGCCCCTCGCCGTACGCCGCCCGCATCGGTGTCGACGCCGCGCTGCGCTGGTGGGCGGACCCGACGACCGACGCGCGGACGCACTGGCGCGCAGCGGTCGCCGCCGTCCCTGGCATCGAGCCGCTGGCCCGCGCCTGCTCGTCCTGGCTGACCTCGCCCGGCCCCGACGCGGAGCTCCTCGAATGGGCCGGCGCCGCGCTGCGCGACGGCGACACGCGACTCGAGGAATGGCTCGCGCGCGGCTGCCGCGACGGCCTGCCCGACACGTGGCTCGCCGAGCTCGACCCGTGGCTCACGGCGTGGGAGTGGGAGGCGTTCGGGATCGCGTTCGTCGTCAACGCCCTGCGGGGCGCGCTCGGACCCGGCCCCGGCGCGGCGTTCGCCGTCGCGGAGGTGTGGCGGCGGCTGCGCTCGCAGGAACGCCAGGTGTTCGGCACCCGCTTCGCGTACTACCCGGTCACCGGCCGCGACGGCGACGCCGAGGTCGCCAGCATCTCCGGACTCGTCACCGGCGAGACGCTGTCCGACCACGTCTGCCGCACCGCACTGACCCTGCTCGCTCGTGGAGGCACCGCATGACCGTCCTGCAGGCACGTGGCATCGGCGTCTCGTTCGGCGGCGTCCGCGCGCTCGACGGCGTGGACCTCGACGTGGCGGCGGGCGAGGTCGTCGGCATCATCGGCGCGAACGGCGCGGGCAAGACCACGCTCTTCGACTGTCTGTCCGGCATCACGCCGTGCGAGGGGCAGGTCGTCCTCGACGGCACCGACGTGTCGGGCATGGCCGTCCACGAACGCGCCCGCGCGGGTCTCGGCCGGTCGTTCCAGGACGCGCGGCTGTTCCACTCGATGACGGTGCTCGACACGTTGCGCGTCGCGTCGGAACGCCGCCGCCCTCTCGGCACCGGTGTCCTCGCCACGCTGACCGGCGGCGGTCGCGAGGCGGATGCCGCCGCCACCGCGCGCGCCGAGGAGCTGGTCGCGTCGTTCGGGCTCGCGGCGTACCGCGACAAGCTGGTCGGCGAGCTGTCCACCGGCACCCGCCGCGTCGTCGACCTCGCCTGCCTGCTCATCCTGCGCCCCACCGTCATCCTGCTGGATGAGCCGTCGTCGGGAATCGCGCAACGCGAGGCCGAGGCGCTCGCGCCGCTGCTGCTGCGCGTCCGCGAGGAGCTCGGCTGCGCGCTCGTCCTCATCGAGCACGACATGCCGCTCGTGCTCTCGGTGGCCGAGCGGCTGTACGCCCTGGAGACCGGCCGGGTCATCGCCGTCGGCGACCCGGCCGACGTCGTTCGCGACCCCGACGTCGTGCGCTCGTACCTCGGCGACGACCCCGCCGCCATCAACCGCTCCGGCTAGTGCGCTGGGCTTCGGCCCGCCTAGACGGCGAGGGTGAACGTCTCCGACAGGACCAGCCCGGCCGCGCCGAGCAGCCCGGCGTCCTGGTCGAGCGACGAGAACGACACCACGACATCGTCGCGCACATGGCCCAGGCAGCGCGCCCTGACCCGTTCCTCGATCAGCCCGCGCAGCACCTCACCGCCGTCGACCACGTCGCCGTGCAGCAGCAGCCGGCTCGGCTTGAGCAGCTGAACGAGGTTGGCCAGACCGACGGCGAGGTTGTCGGCGTAGCGCTCCAGCAGGTCCAGCGCAGCCGAGTCCTCCGTCGACAGCGCGACCAGCGCCCGCGCGGCGAACGACTCCGCGCCGGGCAGCCCCAGCCGCGCCGCCTCGCGACGCAGCCAGCGCAGCGTCGCGATCGTCTCCCAGCAGCCGCGCAGCCCGCAGGGGCACGGCTCGCCGTCGACGTCGACGCACGTGTGACCCAGCTCGCCCGTCATGCCGTCGTCGCCGCGGTACAGCAGGCCGTTGAGGACCAGGCCCGCCCCGAGCCCGGTCCCGGTCTGCACCGACGCGAACGTCGGCACGCCGCGCCCCTCCCCGAACCACTTCTCCCCCAGCGCCTGCGCCCGCGCGTCGTTGTCCACGAGGACCGGCAGGTCGTACGCCGCCTCCACCGCGTCGGCGAGCATCCGCCCCGTCGCGCCGGGGACGGGGCCTGAGCCCACGACGGTGCCGGTCGCCGCGTCGCAGACGCCGGGCACTGCGATGCCGATGCCGAGCAACCCCTCGCCGTTGCCGGGGACCACCGCGGCGAGCGCGGCGAGGACCGCCTTCCGCAACGCCTTGGGTGGGGCCGTCGCCGTCGGGCAGGCGACCTCGGTGCGCGCGAGCAGCTCGCCGCGCGCGTTGACCAGCGCCGCCTCGACCCCCCCATCGAGGAACGCGACCCCGGCGGTCAGCCCCGCGTCGCGGCGGAACCAGAGCGGCCGGGCCGGCTTGCCCGCGCGCCCCGTCCGGTCCGCCTCGATCTCCTCCAGCAGGCCGTCGTCGAGCAGCCCCTGGACGATGGTGCCGATCGTGGCGCGGGGGACGTTCGCCAGCCGGGCCAGGTCGGCGCGGGAGAGCGGGCCGTGGTCGCAGAACGTCCGCAGCACCCGCGACCGGTTCACGTCACCGATCTGCCGGTTCGTGAGCAGGACGGCGCCCGTCGTCACCACCGCGAGCACCTCCTCGTTGTGCTGTCAGGCGGGCCGTTGACAGCGCCCGTCCATAATGTAACCTGCTCATACATATAGGGCCGCTGCCGCGCCCTGTGCATCCTTGCTCGGGGGGCCACTGGAGGTCGAGCGTGCGGGATCGCTGGATCAGGCCGTTGGCCATCGTGATCGGCTCGGTCTTCGTCACGTCCGTGCTCTCCGTCGGTCAGGTGCAGTTCGAGCGCGACCAGAAGCACCGGCTCAGCCAGGCAGACGGCGACCCCGGTTTCGACACCCTGCCGGGCGCGTCGGGTGGCCCCGTCACGCCGGGCGCGACCGGACCGGCCGACGCGCCGACCGGCGCCCCAAAGCCCGGCAGCACGGCGCGGCCCGGCAGCGGCGGGCGCCCCGGCGCCCCCGGCTCCGTGCCCACCGGCAGCATCCCGACGACGCGCCCCTCCGGCGGCGGCAAGATCGGCGTCCCCGACTTCGGCCTGAAGACCCAGGGCGTCACCGCCACCTCGGTGAAGCTCGGCCTCGACTACAACAAGTCGGGCTGCGGCGACGCCGGCGCGCTGGAGGCCGCCCTCGGCCCGGCCGTCGTCGGCGACCCCGAGAAGGCCGTCAAGGCGTTCACCAACCACGTCAACGACACCGGCGGCGTCCGCGGCCGCAGGCTGAGCGTCGTCACCGTGGACGACGGCGGCCTCCAGTGCCCCGAGCGGAACGAAGCGGCGGCCATCGAGATGGTCGACCAGCAGAAGGTGTTCCTCGCCATGGTCGGCCTCCACGACGTCGGCGACGCCGTCATCAAGCGCGACGTCCCGATCTGGGGTGGGCGCAGCACCAAGGCCGAGCAGCGGGCGCGCGGCTTCGGGCAGTTCCAGCTGTTCCAGGATGCCGACTCCGACTTCGCCAACTGGGCGTCGTTCGGCAGGAACTACCTCGGCACGAACGGCACGTCCAAGCGCGCCTGCTTCGTCCACCCGGACACCGCGGACTTCAACAACCTCGAGAAGATCATGGTCGCGAAGATGGCGGCCCAGGGCCTGAAGTTCGAGATGTTCATCCGCTACGCGGACGACGCGTCGACCGGCCAGCAGCAGGCCACCGCGGCGACCATCAAGATGAAGGGCAAGTGCGAGCAGGTCTGGTTCATCGCGAACAACTTCATCGCGATGGTCTTCTTCACCAACGCCGCCCAGCAGCAGGACTTCCACCCGCTCTACACGTTCACCGGCCGCACCGCGCTGATCGACCAGCAGCTCGGCGGCGCGCTGCTCCAGCAGGACCAGTGGGCGAACGCCGTCGGCCTCTCCCCGCGCATCAAGCCCGGCGACCACCCGAAGGAAGGCAACTGCAAGAAGATCTACGAGAAGTACTACCCGGCCGACGGTCTCTCCGGCTCCGCCTCGGTGACCCTCGCCTGCGTCAGCATCCTGACGACGACAGAGGCGATGAAGCGCGCCGTCGACCTCACCGGCCAGCTCACCGCGAACTCGCTCATGGTCGGCATCAACGCCATCCAGCGTGACTTCTACTGGGAGGCGCACGTCCCCATGACGTACACGATCCCGACCAGCCTCTCCCAGCCGTTCGACTTCACCGGCTACGACCATCAGACCGTCGTCAAGTGGTCGCGGCAGGCGCAGGACTACACGTTCCCCGAGTACCCGCGCTACTGGCGGACCTTCGGCCCCGGCGGGTCGGGCGGCGAGGACCTGCGCGCGTACTACGACGACACGTGGAAGGGCGCCACGCGCTAGTGGACCTGGTCCTGCTCGGCCTCACGATCGGCATGGCGAACGCCCTGCTGGCGGTCGGGCTCGTCCTCATCTACATGTCGAACCGCGTGGTGAACTTCGCGCACGGCGAGATCGGCGCGTTCGCCGTCGCGATGATGCTGTCGCTGACGCAGGTCGCGCACTGGAACTACTGGCTCGCCCTGCCCGCCTCGCTCGCAGCCACCGCGCTGCTCGCCGCGGTCATCGAGCGCACGGTCATCCAGCGGCTGTTCCGCAGCCCGCGGCTCATCGTGCTCATCGCGACGGTCGGCGTCGCGCAGGTCGTCACCGTAGGCAGGCTGGTCCTGCCGAAGCCGAAGGTCGGCAAGGAGTCGATCTTCGCGGGTGGCGGCGAGACGTTCCCCGTGCCGCTCAACTGGCCGCGCTTCACGTTCGGCCGCGTCGTCGTGCAGCCGCAGCACGTCATGGTCCTCGTCGCGGGGCCGCTCGTCGTGCTGGCGGTCGTGTGGTTCCTGCGCCGCAGCGTCTACGGCGTCGCCATCCGCGCGTCCGCAGAGAACTCGTCGCGCGCGCAGCTCCTCGGCATCCCGGTCCGCCGCGTCTCGACGCTGGCCTGGGTCGTCGGCGCGCTGCTCGCCGGCATCGGTTCGATCCTGCTCGCGCCCGTCGTCGGGTTCTCCTCGACGGAGGCGGTCGGGCTGCCGCTGCTCGCCCGCGGCCTCGCCGCCGCGACGGTCGCGCGGTTCGAGTCGATCGGGCTCGCGTTCGGTGTCGGGCTCGCGTTCGGCCTCGTCGACCAGCTCGCCATCTTCTACACCGGGCAGGCCGGCGTCACCGACGCCGTCGTCCTCGGCCTCGTTCTCGTCGTGCTGCTCGCCCGCCGCTTCGAACGCCGCCGTACGACGGCCGCCGAGGAATCGTCGTGGGCCGCCGCGGACGCCGTGCGCCCGCTGCCGCCCGAGGTGCTCGCGCACCCGCGCTGGCGCCTCGTCAGCCGCACCGCGACCGCCGTCGCGGCCGGCGCGCTGCTCGCCGCGCCGCTCGTCCTCAAGTCGTCCACGACGTTCCTGCTCGCGACCATCGCCGTCGTGAGCGTCGTCACGCTGGCCGTCACCATCCTGTCCGGCTGGGCGGGCCAGCTCTCGCTGGGGCACTGGGCTCTCGCCGGCTTCGGCGGCGTCATCGGGTCACGGCTCGTCGAGGTGCACGGGCTGCCGTTCTGGCTCGCGTTCGTGGTCGCGGGCGCGCTGGGCGGGCTGGTCGCGCTGCTGCTCGGCATCCCCGCGCTGCGGCTGCCGGGTCCGCTGCTCGCCGTCGTGACGCTGGGCTTCGCGGTCGTCGCGTCGTCGTGGCTGTTCGACGAGCCGTGGTTCCGCGGCACCGGCGTCCTGAACCGGCCCGAGTGGATCGGCGTCGACCAGTTCTACTTCATCGCCCTCGCGTTCCTCGCCGTCTGCGTGTTCGCGGTCAGGACGCTGCAACGCGCGCGCTTCGGCCGCAACCTCACCGCGATCCGCGACAACCCGGTCCAGGCCGCCGCGCTCGGCGTCGCCGTCGTCCGGACCAAGCTCACGGCGTTCGTCGTCTCGGGGACGCTCGCCTCTCTCGCGGGCTTCCTCTACTCCGCGGGCGTACGCAGCGCGGGGCCGGAGGCGTTCCCGGCCTGGCGCTCGTTGAGCCTCCTCGCGGCCGCCATCATCGGCGGGCTCGGCTCGGTCGGCGGCGCCCTGCTCGGCACCGCGTACTTCCTCGGCATCCCGTACTTCGCCTCGGGGATCTCGCCGTACTTCGGCATCCTCTCGACCGGCGTCGGCCTGCTGACGCTCGTGCTCGTGCTGCCCGGCGGGCTCGCGCGGGTGGCGTTCGCGATCCGCGACGTCGTCGCCCGCGCGGTCACCGGCATCGACGTGCGGCCGAAGGTCGTGCCGGTCGAGCCGGCGCTGCCCGCGCCCACGAAGACGCTCGCCGAGGTGGCGTCGTGAGCCGCCTGCGCCGCTACGTCAACGGCGAGAACCCGCGGCCGATGCTCGCGATGTTCGCGCTGAACGCCGTGGACGAGCTGGACAACGCGACGTTCATCTGGGTCGCGCCGACCATCGCCGCGGCGTTCGGCAAGAAGGTCGGCGACTTCGGGCTGATCACCGTGTTCGTCCTCGTCGTCGCACCGCTGCTCGCCGTACCGGTGTCGCTGCTCGCCGACCGGCGCCACCGCATGCCGATCGCCCTCGGGGCCGCGGCCACGTGGGGCGTCTTCTCGCTCGCGACCGGTCTCGCGCCGGGCCTCTGGGTGCTCATCGCGGCCCGGGTCGGCGCGTCGCTGGGCCGCACCGTGTCCTACCCCGTGCAGCTCTCGCTGCTGGCCGACTTCTACCCGCCGCAGGTCCGCGCCAGGGCGCTCGGCGTGCATGCCCTCGCCAACAACGTCGGCGCGATGTTCGGCGCCGCCGCCGGCGCCGGGCTCGCGGCCGTCTTCGGCTGGCGCGCGCCGTTCTTCCTGCTCACAGTGCCGACGCTCGTCGCCATCATCTGGTCCGCCCGCGTCCGCGAGCCGGAGCGCGGGGTCTACGAGGCGCCGCAGTCGGAGACGCCGCGGCAGGTCCGCGAGGTGTTCCCGACGCTGTACGCGGTCCGCTCGCTCCGCTACCTCTGGTTCACGCAGATCTGGTTCGCCGGGGCGATCCTCGGCGCGACCATCGTGCTGCCGTTCTACTTCAAGGAGGACTTCGGCCTCGGTACCGCGTGGGTCGGCGGCGTCGGCCTCGTCGCGGGCGCAGGCGCTATCGTCGCGACCCTGGTCGGGTCGCGGCTCGCGCAGGACCGGCTCAACGTCTCCCCGGCGACCGGCCTGCGATGGCTGGCCGGCGTGGCGTTCGCGATCGTCGGGCTGCTGGTCGCGTTTGCGCTCTCTCCCAACGCTTTCGTGGCCGTGCCGATCCTGTTCGTCATCACGGCGCTGTTCGGCCTCGTCGCGCCGCTGCTCGCGACCGTCGGCACCATGATCTCGCCGCCGGAGCTCCGGTCCAGCGCGTACGCCCTCGGCCAGGTCATCGCCCTCACCGGTGCCGTCTTCGCGATCGTCGTCACGCAGGTCGCGCAGGCCACCGGCAACCGCTGGGGGTTCCTCGTCGCCGCCGCGATCTGCCTGCGCGGCGCGTTCCACATCCGCACCGCCACCCGCTATGTCGACGCCGACGTCGAACGGCTCGACCCGTCGCACGTCGAGGTCGGCGCGCGCACCGACGACGAGGGGCGCGTGCTGCTGCTCGAGACGAAGGACCTGACGGTTTCCTACGACGGGGTGCAGGTGCTCTTCGGCGTCGACCTTGCGATCCGCCAGGGCGAGATCGTCGCGCTGCTCGGCACCAACGGCGCGGGCAAGTCCACGACGCTGAATGCCATCAGCGGGCTGGTCGAGCCGGACGGCGGCAACGTGTGGTTCGACGGCGCCGCCGTCACCGGCGAGCCGCCGGAGCGCACCGCCGCGCGCGGCATCGTCCAGGCGCCCGGCGGGCGCGGCATCTTCCCCGGGCTCACCGTCGCGGAGAACCTGCGGCTCGGCGCGTTCCTGCTCCGCCGCGACAAGGCGCTCCTGAACGCGCGCCTGGGCGAGGTGCTCGACGTGTTCCCCGCGCTGGCGCCGTTGCTGCCGCAGCGCGCGGGCTCGCTGTCCGGCGGGCAGCGGCAGATGCTCACGTTGGCGCAGGCGTTCCTCCTCAAGCCGAAGCTGCTGCTCATCGACGAGCTGTCGCTGGGGCTCGCGCCGGTGGTCGTGCAGGAGCTGCTCGCGACCGTGCGCCGCCTCAACGCCGACGGCATCACCGTCGTCCTGGTCGAGCAGTCGGTGAACGTCGCGCTCACCCTCGCCGACCGCGCGTACTTCATGGAGAAGGGCCAGGTCCGCTTCGAGGGGCCGACGGCCGACCTGCTCGCCCGGGACGACCTGCTGCGTTCCGTCTTTCTCGGCGGCAACGCCGCATGACCATCGGAGGATCCGTGCGCTCTCGCGCCGCTGTCGCAGTCCTGCTCGCCCTCGCTCTCGCGGCGCCCGCCTCCGCGCGCGGCCGCGACGGTGACGGCCGCTGCCGCGAGGAGCCGCTCGCCTGCGGCCCGCTCGCCGTGGCGGGTTACGTACTCGACCAGCGCATCGCCGACAACATCCGCTTCGGCCAGGTCATCGAGGTCGACTACCGGACCCCGGAACGCGTTCCCGGCGACGTCGCGAGCGGCGGCGCGTGGGGCGACTCCGGCCTCTGGACCGGCGTCTACCTCGGCGGCCAGTCGTTCCGCTACGCCGTCGCGAACGACAAGCTCGCGCAGCGGAGTCTCTCCCGCGGTGAGCGCGTGTTCTGGACCGCGCAGCGCGACCAGGCGTACGCGCGGGTGAAGCGCACGGTCGCGCAGTACCACCTGCTGGTCAACATCGGCCGCGAGTGGAAGACGACGTTCGCGCCGGACCCGACCGGGACCCCGCCGTCGTTCGGCGGCGGCGTGCTGCAGGGCGAGCAGGGCCTGCTGATGCGGGCCTGCGCGCCCGACCCGGCGACCACGCCCGACGGCATCGGCATCGCGCCGAAGTCGAACAAGCGGGTCTTCGGCCCGTTCCGCTGGGAGGACGGCGTCGAC
The DNA here is from genome assembly GCA_030840645.1 of Frankiaceae bacterium. Classification (GTDB taxonomy): domain Bacteria; phylum Actinomycetota; class Actinomycetes; order BP-191; family BP-191; genus BP-191. The sequence continues at coordinate 51,642 of JAVEEC010000026.1, read as the reverse complement.
TACTACTGCGAGACCGCGCCGAGCCGGGACACGTACGCCGGGACGACGTTCGGCTTGATGCTCGCGTTCGACCTCGTCGGTGCGAAGGACACGGCGTTGCGCGACACGATCCGCGCCGACATGCTCACCCTCGCGACCCGGCTGGTGAAGTACGGCTGGTCGTTCCCGCGACCGCACGGCAACGTCTCGCTCCCCGTTCCCGCGCCGATCCCCGGCGGCAACGGCCACGACTTCGACAACTTCGCGTCGCCGACGTTCATGCAGCAGGTCCCGCTCGCCCGGCTGAACATCGCGCAGAGCGCGCGGCACGTCGCGTCGAGCGGCACCGCGCAGGAGCAGGCGACGTGGAACGCGGTCTGGGCCGAGGAGGCGGCGAGCCAGCTCCCCGCGCTCGGCGCGTCCATGGAGTTCGACTCGGTCCAGCCGAACGACGGCTACTACAAGTTCAACCTGCACCACCTGACCGGCTTCACCACGGTCCGCCTCGAGCCCGACCCGACCGTCCGCGAGGCGTTGAAGGCTGGGCTCGCGCCGATGGACAAGACCACGCGCGACGACGTCAACGCGCACTTCGAGACCATCACGTACGCCCTCACCGGCGAGGCGTCCCGGCGCTCCGACGCGGTGACGCACCTGGGCGAGTGGCTGTCGTACCGCCGGGCAACGCACGCGGGCCCGGTCGCCAACTCGCCGCGCTGCGGTACCGAGATCGAGTGCGTACCCGCCGACCAGCTCGAGGTCGTCGTCGCGGGCGCCGATCCGGTCGTGATCCCCGGCACCAAGACGAACCTGCGCGCGCGTACGCCGTTGCCGGTCGCGCTGCGACCGCCGACGGACTTCCTCTGGCAGCGGCCGCCGACGCAGCTCGACGGCTCGGAGGGGCCGACGCACCAGACGCCTGGCGTCGACTACCTCACGCCGTACTGGATGCTCCGGTACTACACCGAGGTAGCGGAGCCGGACCTGGCACCATTCCCGGCGTGGCCAGGCCCCGCCCACCGCTGATCGCGGCGGCCGCCGCCGTCGTCCTGGCGGTCGCGGTCGTCCTGCTCCGTGCGTCGCCCGCGCCGCCGCCGCGCGGTTGGCTGCCCGGCGCGCCGCCGGAGTCGTACCGGGTCACGTACCGCGTCGTGGAGTCCGCGCGCGAGTCCGTCGAGACCGTCGAGGTGACGCCCGCGCGCACCCGCCGCGTCGTGTCCCGCGACGGCGCTCCGGTCAGCGGGACCGTCACGGCCGAGCGCGCCGTCTACGTGCTCTCCGGCGGAACGTGGGCGGAGCTGCAGATCGTCGGCCCGGGAGAGGCGGGCGACGCGCTGTGGCTGCGTTCACCACTGGCCTCGGCCGAACGTCGTGGCCTCGCCCGTCGCGACGGCACCGGTACCGTCGCCGGCCGCGAGTGCACGTGGTGGGCCACGCTCGAACCGTTGGACGCCGGCGCCTTCGCGGCCGCGACCGGCTCGTCGCGCGCGCGGTCATGCGTCGACCGGGCCGGGCTGCTGCTGGCCGACACGTGGACGTTGGACGGGCGCGAGGTCCGGAGCCGGACCGCCACCGCGGTCGCGTTGTCCACGACGCTCGCCGACCCGTTCGGCGGCGCGACCCCGAAGCCGCTGGACCCGCGGCTGCGGACGACCGTGGTCACTGCCGTACCGGCACCCGCCGTCGCGGCGCCGCCGGGGCTGACCGCCGAACGTTCGGTACGCCTCACCGACTCCGACCCCGCGACACCGGGCTCGCCGGTACGGGTACGAGCGCGGACCGTCTGCCGCGGCGCCGGTGAGATCGCCGTCGTACAGGACGTGCAAGACCTGCCGGGCCCGACGCCGCTCGGGAGCGGCACACCGGTCGCGGCCGGCGGATTGCGCGGCGTGCTGCGGGCGACGGCCGGCGGCCTCGTCGTCGAGGTGCTGCGGCAGAACGGCCACCTGCTCACGGTCCGCACGTCGCTGGACGAGGAGGCCGTGGTGCGCTGGCTCGCGTCGCTCTGATGCCAGCGGTTCGGCAGCCATCCCCCGAGCCGACGTGCCGTACGTTCGGTGTTCGCTGATCCAGGCCAGCCGAGTCCCGAGTCCCTGCCGGCGCTCCCGCCTAAGAAGCCGGGGACTGGAGCAGGTCGAGGTCGCGCTCGGCGAAGAGCCGGTGCTCCCACTCCTCGTTGACGATCGCGCCCAGGCACCGGCGTACGGGGAAGCTCTGCGACTCCGGGTAGCCCGGCTCCAAGACCGGCTCGGTCATGCCGGCGAGCGTCTCGTCGGTCAGGTCGGCGATCACCCGGCGAACGGTGGCCATCCGGTCCGCGCGCAGCGCGAGCACCTCGTCCAGTGACGGCCGGGCGGTGCGGTCGCGCGGGACGCTCGGCTCGTCGCTCATGTCGTCGTGCGGCAGGCCGAGCGGGTCCCAGGGCGCCGGGTCGCCGAGCATCGCGCGCCGCACCCAGGCGTCCGTCGCGAACACGAGATGGCGCAGCGTCTCGATGAACGACCACTCGCCGTCGACCCGCTCGTGCAGCAGTTCGGGAGCCATCCCCTGCGCTCGCTCGACGGTCTGCTGCCACAGCCGTTCCAGGGCCTCCCATGCCTCGCGGAAGCCGTCCGCGTCGCTCGGTCGCATCTTCACGCGGTCCGGGTAACGCCGGTTGAGCTCCGCCTCGACGAGGGGCGCGACGTCGACGCCGTTCACCCTGAGGCCCTCGATGTCGCCGCTGATGTCGGCGTTCGTCAGCAGCGCACCGCGGATGACGACCCGGGTCAGGTCGACGTTGAGGAACCTGGCACCGGTCAGGTCCTCACCGACGAACTCCATTAACGCGCGCCCAGCAGGTGCTCGACCGCGAGCTGGTCGAGGCGGCCGAAGCCGTACCCGCGCTGCCCGACCGCGTCGGCGTCGAAGTCCTCGAACGCGGTGCGGTCAGCGAGCAGGTCGGCGTACGACTCCCCCGCGGCCAGGGTCGGCGTCGCGAGCTCGGCCACCTTGCTGTCCAGCAGCGCCTGCTGGACCGCGGGGTCGGCGCGGAACGCCGCCGCCCGCTCCTTGAGCAGCAGGTACGTCCGCATGTTGTCCGCGGCCGAGGACCACACGCCGGCGACGTCCTCGGTACGCAGCGGCTTGTAGTCGAAGTGCCTCGGGCCGTCGTACGGCGAGACGCCCTGCGGGCCGCCGTTCTCCAGCAGGTCGACGAGGAAGAACGCGCTGAGCAGGTCGCCGTGACCGAACGTCAAGTCCTGGTCGAACTTCGGCCCGTGCTGGCCGTTGAGGTCGATGTGGAACAGCTTCCCCTGCCACAGTGCCTGGCTGACGCCGTGCACCATGTTCAGGTTGGCCATCTGCTCGTGGCCGACCTCCGGGTTGACGCCGAACAGGTCGGCGTGCGCCAACGTCGTGATGAACGCGAGGGCGTGCCCGATGGTGGGCAGCAGGATGTCGCCGCGCGGCTCGTTCGGCTTGGGCTCCAGGGCGAAGCGCAGCCCGTAACCCCGGTCGATCGAGTACTGCGCGAGCAGGTCGAGCCCCTCGCGGTAGCGGTCCAGGGCGCTGCGCACGTCCTTGGCCGCGTCGGTCTCCGCGCCCTCCCGGCCGCCCCAGAAGACGTACGTCGTCGCGCCGAGCTCGGCGGCGAGGTCGAGGTTGCGCATCACCTTGCGGAGCGCGAAGCGACGGACCGAGCGGTCGTTGCTGGTGAACGCGCCGTCCTTGAACACCGGGTGCGTGAACAGGTTCGTCGTCACCATCGGGACGACGAGGCCGGTCTCGTCGAGCGCGGCCCGGAAGCGCTTCAGGTGCTCCTGCCTGGCGTGCTCGTCGGCCGCGAACGGCACCACGTCGTCGTCGTGGAACGTGACCCCCCACGCGCCCAGCTCGGCCAGCCGGTGCACTGACTCCACCGGGTCGAGCGGCGCGCGGGTGGCGTCCCCGAACGGGTCGCGGGCCTGCCAGCCGACGGTCCACAGACCGAACGAGAACTTGTCCTCCGGGCGCGGGGCGAGCGGCACGACGACCTCCACGGAACGGATGCGGTCCCCTGAGCCTATCGTTTAGCGTCATATCTTCAGTAACCAGCGAAGGGCGGCCGGACTCGTGGTGCAGCGCGGGCTCACCGGGACCGCGAGGCTGGTCGCGGGCATCGACTCGTCCACGCAGTCCACCAAGGTCGTGGTGTGCGACGCCGACACAGGACAGGTCCTGCGTCAGGGGCAGGCGCCGCACCCCGACGGCACCGAGGTGGACCCGGCCGCCTGGTGGAACGCCCTCCAGAACGCCTGCGCCGCTGGGCTTCTGGACGGGGTTGGTGCGCTGGCGGTGGGCGCCCAGCAGCACGGCATGGTGCTGCTGGACGACACCCGGCAGGTCGTTCGCCCGGCGCTGCTGTGGAACGACGTGCGGTCCGCCGCGGCCGGCCGCGACCTGGTCGGCGAGCTCGGCGGCGAGGGCGCGTGGATCGAGGCCGTGGGGTCCCTGCCCGTCGCGAGCTTCACGGTCACCAAGCTGCGGTGGACCGCGGAGCACGAGCCGGCGGTGGCGCGCCGCGCCCAGAGCGTCCTGCTCCCCCACGACTGGCTCACGTCACGCCTGCTGCCGTCGAACGCGGACCTGGTCACCGACCGCGGCGACGCGTCGGGGACGGGCTACTGGTCGGCGGCCCGGGAGGAGTACCGGCCGGACCTGCTCGAACGCGCCTTCGGCCGCGTGCTCGACACGCCCCGCGTGCTCGGACCGGACGAGGCGGCGGGCGAGACCGCGACCGGGGTGCTGGTGGCCGCGGGCACGGGGGACAACATGGCCGCCGCGCTCGGCCTCGGGGCCGGACCCGGTGACCTGGTCGTCTCCGTCGGGACCAGCGGCACGGCGTTCGCCGCGCACGACCAGCCGGTGAGCGACGCGTCGGGAGCGGTGGCCGGGTTCGCCGACGCCACCGGCCGCTACCTGCCGCTGGTCGCGACCCTCAACGCGGCACGGGTCCTCGTCGCTACCGCGCGGATGCTCGGCACCGACCTGACGGGTCTGGACGAGCTGGCCCTACGGGCCGCGCCCGGGGCCGGCGGCCTGGTGCTGCTGCCGTACCTCGACGGTGAACGCACGCCAGACCTGCCGCACGCGACCGGCACGCTGGCGGGACTGACGCGTACGTCGATGACCCCGGAGAACGTCGCCCGGGCCGCGGTGGAGGGGATGCTCTGCGGCCTCGCGGACGCGGTCGACGCCCTGCGGCGGCAGGGCATCGACCCGCGACGGCTGCTGCTGACCGGCGGCGGCGCCCGATCACGGGCCGTGCAGGCCCTCGCGCCCGCGCTGCTTGGCGTGCCCGTCGTGGTCCCCGAGCCGGCCGAGTACGTCGCCCGCGGCGCCGCCAGGCAGGCGGCCTGGGTACTGGACGGCGGCGCCGCCCCGCCGGACTGGGCGGTGCCCGTCGCGGCCGTAGGGCAGCCGGGCGACGAGGCCGGCGGGCGGCGAGTGCGGGAGGCGTACGCCGAGGTGCGGGAGAGGAGCCACCCGTCGTGAACACAGCGGCGATCGAGTGCCCGATCGCCGGATGACTGATCAACCGCCACACTGTTACGCGCCGGGCCGTCCTACGTACTACTGACTACAGCCGGGGGACCGTTCAACTCCGGGAGAAGGCATGAGGCGTCGTACAGCTGGGATCGTCGTGGCCGCCACCGTCCTCGCGGCCGCCGGGGCGGCGGGCGGCGCCGGGGCGGCGCCACCCCTGCGGTTCCGCGTGGTCGACGTGCCGAACAGCGCGGGCGCCACCGAGCCGTCGCTGGTGATCGACTCCAAGGGCCGCATCTTCGTCTCGGCCATCTTCGGGCTGCCCGGCGACGTGAGCGCGCCGGGTACGCCGGTGTGGCGCTCGGTCAACGGCGGCGTGACGTTCACCCGCCACTCGACGGCGAGCGCCGGGCCCGTGGCGACGCCGTTGAGCGGCGGCGACAGCGCGCTGATGACCGACAAGCGCGACACCCTGTACGCGACCGATCTGTGGGTCGGCAACGACTCCATCGCGTTCTCGACCGACCACGCCGACTCGTGGACCGGCAGCCCGGCGTCGCACCGCATGGTCGGCGACCGCAACTGGCTGGCGTACGCGACGAAGGACGACGCGCTCTACCAGATCTGGAACGGCGTCGATGCCCTGTACGTCGCCCGCGCGGACCTCGGGACACCGGCGGGCAGCCTTGCCGCGCTGTCGTTCGCGAACAACTACCGCGTCGCAGGCGAGATGGTCGGTGTGCCGGGCAGCTACACGCGCGCGGACAGCGTCTGGCCGGGCGGGATCGCGGTGGACCAGCGCGAGGGCGCGGTGTTCGCGACGTGGTCCGACCAGGACGGCCTGGCGGTGGCACGCTCCGCCGACAAGGGCGCGACGTGGACCATCGGCCACATCCCCGGCACGCGGGTGAACGGCTCGTGGAACGACACGGGGTGGAACTACGCCCCGGTCGGCGTCGACGCCCGCGGCAACGTGTTCGTCGCCTACTCGCAGCTCACCGGATCCGCCGCGTCCCCCAGCCGGATCTCGACGTACGTCGCCGTCTCGCGCGACAACGGCCGGACCTGGCGCAAGACCCGGATCGCGACGAGGACCACGTCGGTGTTCCCGACGCTCGCCGTCCTCGGCGTCGACCGGGTCGCGGTGTCGTGGATCGACGCCGCGGAGTACGGCAACCCCAACAACCCCGCGGACTTCAACGACGTGGACTGGCGGCTGGCGTACGCCGAGGTCAAGGGCCTGGCGGCCGGACGCCCGTCGACGCTGAGTGCGACCGTGGAGGGGCTGGTGCACACCGGCACCGTGTTCGTCGGGACGCAGGGCGGTAACCGCGGGATGGGCGACTTCTTCAGCATGGCGGCGGGCCCCGACGGCCGCGTCGCCATCGCCTACAGCCGGGCCGTGGGCGGCAAGTCGCAGCCCCGCGTCGCGACGCTGGCGCCGCGCCGGTAGTGAACCTTGTTACGGGTCGGGTGCTCCTACGTACTACTAGGTGACGGCACCATCCGACCACCGGTCAGGAGCTCCCCGTGCAGACCCGTACCGCACTGCTCGGCTCGGTCCTCGCGCTCGGCGTGACGGTCGCTGGCCCGGCCGCCTTCGCCGCCGCGCCCAAGCCGGTGTGCAAGCTGGTCAACGACGCGAAGGGCGACACGGCCTCCCCGGCGCCGGACGCCGCGCTGGACAGCCAGCTCGACATCGTCTCCGCCGACGTCGCGACCGACAGGCGCAACCTGACCGTCGTGCTGCGGCTCGCCGCGCTGACCCAGAGCGACGCGGGGAACCCGCAGGGCCGCATCTACGAGTTCGACTTCACCGCTGCCGAGAAGAACTTCATCCTCATGGGCTCGCTGCTCCCGGGCGGCAACGACTTCGGCGTCTACACCTCCGACCAGCGGTTGGCCGAGGGAGAGTCCGGCGGCCGCGCCGCGACCGGCATCGGGACGGCGTTCGGCGTCGTCGACACCGCGAAGAAGGAGGTGCGGATCACAGCGTCGCTCGACGTCTTCGCGCCGTACGCGAGGCTCTCGCCGAACACCACGATCTACAACCTCGCCGCGTTCACCTACCGCGCCAACGGGCTCGCGGCGCGCCCGCCCGGCCAAGTGCCGGTCAACGTCACCGGGTCGTTCGGCCTCGGCGTCGACGAGGCATGGGGCCGCAGGACGTACTACCGCGCGGGCGCGCCGAGCTGCGTCCGCGTCGGCCGGTAGGGGGGCCCGGATGTCCCGCAACGACCCAGCGCACGCGGTCGACGCCGACGCGTTCTTCCGCTCGCAGTGGCCGGCGACGGCGCGGCGCATCGCGGGGGCGCTCGCCCGCCACGGCGTCCCGGCGAGCGAGCGGGAGGACGTACTGCAGGAGACGGCGCTGCGGCTGTACCGGAGCTGGCAGACGCTCGACCGGGCGCGCGACGTCGAGCCGTACGCGCGGACCGTCGCGCTCAACGTGTGGCGCGACCAGGTGCGGCGGGCGGCGTACGCGAGCGAGGTGCTCGGCGACGTACCCGAGCGAGCGGACGACGGTGACGTCGTCGAGCGGACGACGTTCGCGCGGCTCGAGCTCGCGCGGGTCCGCACCGCCCTCGGCCGGCTGCGCCCGACCGAGCAGAGCGTGCTCCGCGACGCCGTCGAGACCGCCGATGCCGCGTCGTCCGTCGTGCCGGCGTCGTTGCGGATGGCGCGGATGCGCGCCCGCCGCCAGCTCGTCGCCGTCCTGCGGACCGCGTCCGCGTGGGCGTGCGCCTTCACCGCCGCGACGTGGCGCGCCGGCCGCCCCCGCCGGCTCACCGCCGCGGGCGTCACCACCCTCGCGGCGTTCGCCGTCCTGCTGCTGTCCCCCCACGTCTCGTCGCCGGGATCGCGCGACCTCGTGTACGGCGCCGGCTCATCGGTGCCTGCCGCGGAACGGGTCGAGGCGCGGCCCGCCACCCCGGCGGTGCGGCCCGTTGCGCGGGCACGGACGGCGGCGGCCGCCGTAGGCCCGCGGCGCCACCGCCGGGCGAAGCCGCCCGCGCCCGAGCCCATGCACCTCGACCTGCCGGGTGGGAGCAGGGTCGAGATCTTCGCCGCCGTCGACGTCGCCGGGCACGGCGTCCAGATCAGGGACCGCGGCGGCGACGTCCCGGTCTGCGTCTACGGCACCGGCTCCCCCAGCCCCGTCGCCTGCTGAGACCGGCGCCATGACGGGAACCCGTCATCCTCTTGTCCGGCTGCCCAGCGGCGCATCATGCTGCGCGTTCACCGCGCTCACCACAACGTGGGTGGGCGCTCGCTGAAGGGGGAAGCCGGTGCCGGTTCGACGACTCGGTGTTCGTGCTCTGGTGGCCGCGACCGTCCTGGCCGGCGGGGTGATATCCGGACCCGCCCACGCCGACTCCTCGTGCACCACGACGTTGTGTGCCAGCGCCAGCCTGTACGGCATCCAAGACGACTGGGGTCAGTGCGCCCCCTACCCCGGCATGCCGAGGTGGCGGATCTGCCACTACTCGTGGAACTACTGGGCGAGTGCCTCCTCCACGCTGCCCGGGAGCATCGCGTGGCACACGTCGACGTCGCTGGGGCCGTACGAGGACGACGCCAAGACCTGGACCACCGGCGGGTACAGCACCGGCTGGCGCAAGATCGGCACGCTGCCGCGGGGCGTTCAGTGCGGCACCACGTACACCGAGTTCGCGACGGTGACCGTGCACGCGTTCGACACGCTCAACCCTTCGGGCCTCCACCCGTGGGAGTACCGGACGCTGGACCTCGTCCCCGGCTGCTGACCCCTTCGTGCGGTGGCTGCTACGCGGCCGCCAGCGGGAGGTTCATTACGGCGAACTCGCCGCGCAGGATCGTCGGCACCCGCGCGAACTCGACGTCCGTGACGGCCGTTCCGCTCGGCCAGTCGCTGCTAGGCCAGGTGGCGCTGGTGTAGAGGATTGGCTCCCCCGCCTGGATCTCCTGGTTGTTGCCGCTGCTCGAGATGCAGTCCCTCAGGACCGGGTTCGGCAGGCCGACGAGCCGGGTGCACAGCTGCGAGGTGCCGACGTTGGCCGGGGACGCGTCGCGGACCACATACGTCGACGCGAGCGTCAGCGAGTTGGTGTCGCGCTGGAAGGCTACGGCGTCCGCAGTGGCGTGGGGCATGGCGAGGGGGAGATCACGCCGGACTCCGACCGTACCGACGACAGGGGTGGTGAGCGTGAAGGTCGGCGACGAGCCGTAGCCGGCCGCGGGGACCGCGATGGTGAACGTGCCGTCGGTCACGACCTGGATCCGGTTCAAGACCGGGCTCAGGTGCTCCGGGAATTTCATGCTGCCGCGCGCGCGCAGCAACCATCCCGGGAGGTCGTACATCGCGGCGGTCACGTCCCCGGACCGGTTGGTCACGGCGAGCATGAGGTAGGTCCCCGACATCGTCACCGATGCGTGGGCCAGGTCGAACGGGATGTCGCCGAGCGCCTTGATCCTGCCTTGGACGTTGCCCGATCCGGTCAACGTCACGGTGTCCACCGGGTCCGCCACAGCCGGCGTGGCCGGCGTCACCGCCATCGCAACGGCGACCGTCAGGACCGCCACGAACCCTCGCCATTGACCTCGCACGACGCCTCCAAAATGCGTTACCTGCCCGGTAAGTCGGGCAAAGGTAGAGGCCAACCCACCCGGGCGCAAGGGCGGTCGCGCCCTATGCCTTACGGCGTCGCGGCTTCGTCGCGGTGCCGGCGCGCTCCGCGTGGTACGCCGCCTCTCGCTCGTTGCCGTTCATCCGGTACCAGGCGGCGGCCCGGCTGTGCAGCTCGCGCCGGCGCTCGGCCGAGAGCCGCTCGTAGATGTAGTCGCCGATGCTCGTGTGCACGAACGCGACGTCGTCCGAACGGCCGCGCGACGCGATGTGGTAGCGCACCAAGCGCCGGCACACGTCACTGATCTGCGCGAGCGAACGATCGGTCAGCGCGGCTAGCGCGCCGTCGGTGAAGGGGTAGTGGAAGACGCTCGCGGCCTCGAGCACGTCGCGGTCGTAGCTGTCCATCAGCCCCGTCAACCAGTCCAGCAGGAACGCCTGCACGCTGTCGTGCGCGCTGAGCGCGACGAGGCCGCCGGTGATCTCCTCCGGGCTCGCGGTCGTCAGCCACGGCGCGGCGAGCGCCACCAGTTGCGCGATGCCGCCCGTCCACTCGTGCGTCTGCGCCGCGAGCGTCGCGTCGTCGATGCCGGCCAGCACGTCCAGGATCTGCGCCGTCTCCGCGAGGGTCAGCGGCAGCATCTCGACCGGCTGCGCGCGAGCCAGCAGCGGTGCATCGTGACGCCCCACCGTGACGACACGCAGGTGCGGCAGCCGCGTCGTCAGGTCATCGAGGAACCGCCCGATCGCCGGGTCCGCTTCGGCCAGGTGATAGTCGTCGAGCACGAGCACCCCGGCGTGCTCCGCCAGCTCCGACACCGCCACCCGCCCCACGACGGAGACGTCGATCCGGGGCAACGACGCGGCGGTCACCTCGGCGAGATGCGGCCGGCCCACCATGCGCAGGTGCTCGGCGAGCTCGAACAGGAATGCCGCCAGCGTGTCGTTGACGCCGGCGCGGATGTGGTACCAGAGCACCGGCTGCGCGGACACCCAGTTGGCAGCGAGGTCGGCGAGCAGCGACGTCTTCCCGATGCCGGCGGGCCCGTGGACGTGAACGACGTTGTGCTCTCGCAACGCGTCGTTCAGGACCCGCGTCAGTCCTCGTCGCGGTACGAAGCTCGCGATCGCCGGGATGGGCTCGAAGCGGTACCGCGACTGCTCGGACTGTTCCGCGGCGGCCGCGTCCTCGGCGCTGGACAGCTCGGCCAGCGCCGACTGCAACTCGGCCTGCACCAGCTCGACGGCTCGAGCCACCTCGCGCGTCAGCTGCCGCGTGGAGATGCCGAGCTGTGTCGCGGCCGTGCGGCCCGTCACGCCTTCCACGAACCGCGCGCGGAGGACCTCGTAAGGCATCTTGTCTCGCCAGTTCGAGGTCGCCGCCGGGTTCCGGCGTTCGATCACCTCGACCAAGAGCGCGACGCCGGCCCGGCCGACCTCGAGGCGCGACGCGCCGACGGGCAGCCGCCCCGTCAGTCGCAGCAGCTCGACCAGCTCGGTGTCGACGACGCGGTCCGGCTCGCCGAGCAGCCGCAGCCACCGGCGGACGGTGGTCAGTGGTGGGAAGGACTCTGCGGCTCGGCCGTCACCCGTGGGGGCGCTCACCGGCCGTGGTGCGGCGCGCGACACCGACCGCTCTCGGCGTGCAGCCGGCAGGTCGCTCCCGAGCACCACGGCGGTACGCATCCAGCCGCTCTCCCACCCCTTCGAGTCGGACTGTCGTGGTCACGAACCATAACCGCTGGACCGCGACGACCGCGACGGTCGCTGCCGTCCCGATCGCCCCTGCGCCCGGGCCAGACTCGTCGCGACCGCCGCCGTCACGGCACAGCCCATCCCTAGGAGAGCGGCCGTCGGCCTCGGGTCCACCGGCAGCGACCGGTTGTCGCTCGCGCGCGCCAGGACCATCGCGTTGCCGGTGTCGAGGTCGAGGGTCACCCGCGCCAGCGCGAGCTGCGGCTGCGCCTGCCGCTGCGCCACGGCGACGGGAGCCGTCAACGGCTGCGCCTGTGCCTGCGGGACCTGCCCCGCGTTGACAGCGGGCGCGTGGCCCGGCGCGGCACCCGGGTTGACGTTCGGTGCCTGTACCGGCGGGAGCTCCACTGCGGGCGGTGGCGGTGGCGGCAGGACAGCCACGAACTTCGGCGGTACCGGCTCCGGCGGCGTCACGTCCGGCAACGGAAGAACGCTGATCGCGCCACGCGCCGACGAGGCGTAGAGCGCCGCGTCTCCCGCGAACGACGCGGCCAGCGCAACAACCGTCGGGCGCCCGACCGGCGCCGTCCAGGGGAAGCACGCCGACCCCGATCCGTCGGTGACGAGGTGGCCGAGCACCGCGCCGGCGACCGTCAGCGTGATCGGGCGCTGGGCGGCGGGCGCCTTGGTGGTGGCGTTGGTGAGCCGCGCGCAGAGGGACAGCGACGTCCCCTGCGCGACCGCGGCGGGGGCGCTCAGCGCCAACTGGCTCGGCATCGGGCAGTAGCCGGACGGAACGCCGTACGCGCTGACCGTCCCCGGCTGCGAGTCGCGGATCCAGATGGCGGCCTGCGGGAAGAACGTCTGGGTGTCGCAGGCCATCGCGTCGTTCTCGTCGTCGCTCTCGGCGTAGCCGCGATGGATGTAGACGCTCACGACCTGGCACTCGGCGTTGATGCGCTTGACGGTGGCGTCGTCCTCCATCTGCACGTACCCGCCGCCGTCACCGGCCGCGACGTAGGTCGAGGTGCCGCCGCCACCGCTCCCGAACGTGCCGTAGCAGATCACGGCTCCGGGTTCGTTGCCCGCGGTGGGCCGGCGTCTGAGCGTCGACGTGTACTCCTCGACCCAGGACAACCCAGGGACGGAAGCGTCGTAGCTGGGTACGTGGTAGGCCCACCCACCCGCGTGTCGCGGCGTGGCCGTCGTCGCGTCGATCGCGACGAGCGTGCCGTCCTTGGCGCTCACGAGCAGGTCGTTGTGGAGCAGGTCGAACGTCAGGGAGTCGACGTCCGTGCGCGTGTGGAACATGCCCAGGTAGCGGCCGCTGCGGGCGTCGATCCGCGCGATCCCGCCCCCGACGGTGTCGTAATAGATGCGGGTGCCGTCGAACGCGACCGCCGCGCTCTCCGACCGCCACTGAGGCAGCCGCCACGTCGCGAGAGTCGGCATCGGCCGCGGCGCGGTGAACGGGTCCGTCTCGACCAGCGGTGGCGGGGCCGGCTCGTCCTGCTTGGTGTCGCCCTTTCCCGCGTACTCCGTGAGGACGAGCCGGTACGTCACACCGGTCGCCTGACAGTCCACCAGATAGGCCGGCGGCAGCGTTCCCCCGCGACGAAGGCGCGTCGGAGAACAGCCCGCCGGCAGCCCGCGCAGGCTGCGGAACCGTACGTCCGGTCCCGTCGAGACCTGAACACCGTCCGGGGTCTGCACGACCAGAGCGGACGGGTTGTCGGGTGCCATGCGGACGCCGGTTGCCGGCGCCGGGGCGATGCCGGTCCACGACCGCCCGTCATCGTTGCTGCGCAGCAGCCCCTTGTTGGTCGCGAGCACGACAATGACGTTGCCCTGCGGGTCTGGGCCGATGGCGATGTCGTTGACCTCGACGGTCGCGTCGTCGCAGCACATGCGGGTGAAGCCGGCCCCGCCGTCATAGGACATCCAGGCGCCTCCCGCGCCCGTCGCGCGGACGCTGTTGACCCAGACCTCGTCCTGACCCGTCGGGCTGACGGCGACCACGCTCGGGACGGGCGCGGGGAGGGGAGATGACAGCGCGCCGACCCCCGGCAGAGCAGGCCCGGGCCGAGTGAAGGTGCGGCCGCCGTCGGTGCTGCGCAGCAGTTGCGCGCCGACGACTGCGTAGACGTAGTTCCGTGGGGAGCCGCCGAGGTAGTGGATGCCCGCGGCGGCGGAGGTGACGGTGCCGCGCAGCGCCACCGTGGTCTCGCCCTGGACGACCAGATCGGCCGCGTCGAACGAGCGGCCGGCGTCGGCACTCGACGACACCTGCGGCAAGCCCTCCCCGGGATCGGGGTCCGTACCGGAGGCCAGCACCGGCCCCACCCAGCGCTCGCCGAGCCGCACCTGCAGCCCTTCGGTGACGATCCGCGACGTCGGGGTCGAGCCGTCAGCGTCCTGCCACGTCTGCCCGCCGTCGCCCGACTGCCAGTGCCGCCCGGCGGAGCCGCCCGCCACCATCGCGCAGGGGTCGCCGTCCAGCTGCTCGACAGTCCCCGTCCCGTCAGTCCCCGGCCCGCGGACCGCATGCCACGTGTTCGGTGTGCCGAGAGCCCGCACGCAGGCGTCTCCGGAGACGTGCCCCACCTGCCGATCGGCGCGCGCGGCGCCGGCTTCGGGAACGATCACGGCGAGGCCGAGAACGAGCCCACCGGCGCAGGCGCGCACGAGCCGAGCGCGCGAGAAGCACAGGCGCATCACTAGGTCCCCCAGGTCCAGAGACCTCGGTCGTTCAGCATCACGACGCGGCGGATCGCCGCGTCATAGACCGGCGGCGGGACGCTGTCCGGGCTGACACCCGGTTGCTTGGTCCAACGTCGCGCGGCCGACGTCCAGTTGTCCGCGCACGGCGCGTCCGTCTCGCCGAAGCTGGGACCCGCGCCGAGGCCTGCAACGGTTGACGGGACCGTACAGGAGCCGCCGGCAAGGAACGCCCGGCGGTTGGCATCGTCGTACACGAGATAGTGTCCGAAACGCGGGCCCGGTCCGGTCTTGGGCGTCGCGTCGACCCAGTCCGACCCGTTCCACAGCCACGTGTCGCCGAGGTTCTCGGTGGTGTCCCCCTGCGGGGCTCGCGTGCCGGACCCGGCGACTCCGAGATCGCCGACGCCGCCGAACATGACGACGACCTTCGCGGCCGCGTCGTACACGCCGCTCGCCAACCTCCGTGCCGTCGGCACGTGCTTGGGTCTCGCCTCCGACCACCGCTGGCCGTCCCACAACCAGGTGTCGGCCAGGCCGACCTGGAGCGTCGCGTCACCGAAGCCCCCGGCATCCGCCGCGATCCCGGTGCCTTCGACCGTGTACTCGCCGATCCCCGAGAACAGCACGACCTTGCTGTGCGCGCCGTCGTAGACCATGACGGGAAGGGCTCGGGCGGGGGGCATCAACCCGGATACCCGCGACCACCGGGAACCGTTCCATGTCCAGGTGTCGGAGCAGTAGCCGTTGCCGTTATAGAGGTCAGGCCCCTGCCCGCTCCCCAGGACGCCGGTCCTCGGGCAGCCACTGCCGCCGAAGAGCACGACCTGACGCGAGGCGGCGTCGTACACCATCGCGGCGTTGTCCCTCGCCATCGGCTGGGGTCCGCTCGCCAACAGCCACTGCCGCCCGTTCCAGATCATCGTCCTGCCCGGTTTGCCGGCACCGAAGTACGGAGCCGGGCCGTAGAACGCCACGATCTGGCGCGCGGCCGCATGGTAGGCGTAGACGGGCGCCGTCGAGACGGTCGCGTCCGGCGGAGCAACGGCGCTGACGTACGACCACCGCCTGCCGCTCCAGACCCAGGTCGCGCCGTAGCTGCCGGAGTACTGCCGGAACACGACGACCTGTCCGCGCGCGGCGTCGTACACGGTCGTCCACGGATGGGTGCGCGGCGGGCCGTTGCTCGTCCCCTGCGTCCAGCCACCGCCCTGCCAGACCCAGGTCTCGCCTACGAGCTGGACGCCGTTGGCCTCGCCGAAACCGCCGAAGGCCACTACCTGCCGATTCCCCGGGTCGTAGGCCATCCCCATCGCGTACCAGCGCGAGACCGGATGCGGGGCCACCGCGGCCCAGGACGACCCGTTCCAGCGCCAGCTGTCCGAGACCGGCGAACCGGCCCCGACCTGCCCGCCGAGGAGCAGTACGCAGCGACAGGCCGCGTCGGCCACGAGCCCCGGGTTGTACCTCGCTCCCGGACCGCTCTTCTCCTTCGTCCACCTGGCGCCGTTCCAGGTCCACGTCTCGCCGGACGCCGCGGTGCCGTCCCGCCCGCCCACCAGAACGACCTGCCGGCTCGCCGGGTCGTAGACCAGGCCGGCGCCCCGCCGCGCCGACGGGCCGGTGGTGGCCGCTGCCCGCCATGTCCCGGTGGCCGGCGTCCACGCCCAGGTCGTGGCGTCGAGCGTGGCCCCGCCGTTCGTGCCCGTGCCGCCGAACAGCAGGACGCGGCCGCGGGCGGCGTCGTAGACGAGCCCGGGATCGTCCCGCGCCGCCGGAGCCGGGTCGGCCGCGTGCTGCGGGTCGACCGCCGCCTGCGTCCAACGGGGCGTCTCGATCGAGCTGCCGTCCCAGATCCAGGTGTCGGACGTGTCGGTGCCGCCGAAGAGCAGCACCTTGCGGCTGGCCGCGTCGTAGACCATCCCCGCGCCGTAGCGCGCGGGCGGCTTCGCCGACGTGTCCGCAGCCCGCCAGCGCTTGCCGTCCCACGTCCACGTGTCGTCCAGCGCGCCGGTCTTCGTCTGCCCGCCGAACAGCAGCACTTGGCGCCGCGCGGCGTCGTAGACCATGGCCGCTCTGGTGCGGATCGGCGGGCCGGGAACCTTCATCTCGGTCCACGCGTGGCCGTTCCACACCCAGGTGTCGTTGAGGTAGTTGCCGCCGCCGCCGTCCCCGCCGAAGAGCACGATGTGGTGGGCGGCGGGGTCGTAGACCATCGCCGGGTCCCGGCGCGGGGTCGGCGGCGCAGGAACCTCCAGCCGCCACTTCCCGGTCGCCGGCGCCGCGGTCGCCGACGTGCCGACCGCGACTCCCGTGAGCAGCGGCGCGATCAGCATCACCGGACCGAGCCAGCGCCCGCCACGCCGGCTCACCGGGCCGCCACGAGGTCGAGATCGTCGAGACATCGAGCCACCTTCATGACCCCCATCGGAACCCCGCGCTCCACTCGTCGCGAGCAAGCGACCGAGGCGCATGGTCAGACCCGGACGAGGCTGGTCTTGTCACGCCGCGCGTCCAGGGCCGCGGTGAAGTCGGCCATCGTGACCGAGGCCGCCTCGCCGGTCTTGCCGGACTTCGTCGCCCGCGCCAGGGCCTTGCGACCCGCCGCGTCGCGCAGCCCCTTCAGGTCCGCGCCGCTCATGCCCTCGGTCGCCTGCGTCAACGTCCGCAGGTTCACCGTCTTGGCCAGCCGCACGTCACGGCAGAGCACCTGAAGCAGCTTGTGCCGGCCGAGAGCGTCCGGCAGCCCCACCTCGATCGGTTCGAGCCGCCGGCCCACGATGGCCTCGTCGATCGTGTCGATGCGGTTCGTCGCGCCCACCAGCAGGACGCCGGCGTCGCCGGTCAGCCCGTCCAGCTCGCGCAGGAACTGCGACAGGACGCGTTCCTCCCACTTGTTGTTGGCATCCGCCGTACGCCGGCGGAGCAGCGCGTCGATCTCGTCGATGAACACGATCGACGGCCGGTTCGCCCGCGCCTTGGCGAACAGCTTCGCCACCCGTTGCTCCGACTCGCCCGCCCACTTCGACAACAGCTCCGCGGCCGACAGCTCGTAGAAGCTGCCCGCGATCTGCGACGCCATCGCCTTCGCGATCGTCGTCTTGCCGGTCCCCGGCGGGCCGTACAGCAGGATGCCCAACGGCGGCGCGACGCCGAGAGTCCGCGCGAGGTCCGGTTGCGTGAACACCGTCACGACCTCGTGGACCCGTTCGCGGGTCTGCGGAGCGAGCACCACGTCGTCCCACGTCACGTGCTCTTCGATCGAGATCCGGTGCTGCCCGCCGCGATCGCGGATCGTCTTGGCCAGCAGATCCTGGGTGATCGGCGTCCCGTCGCGCAGGGCTGCCTGCGCCGCCAGCGACACCACCGTCTCGAGCGCTGCCGCGCTGTAGCCGTGCGTGAGCTGCGCCAGCGCCGCGAGGTCGAGGCTCTCGGCGTCCACCGCGGCCAGCCGCCGTTGGAGATGGACGTCGATCACGCGCGCCCGGTCGTCCGCGCCGGGCAGCGGCACCTGCACCTTCGCGTCGAACCTGCCCTCGCGCAGCGCCGGGTCCAACCGGTCCAGGTCGTTGGTGGCCGCGCAGATCACCAGCCCGGGCGCGGCGCGGTACTCCTCCAGGCAGATCATCAGCTGGGTGACGACCTCACGGTGGTCCGCGCTCGGCTGGTCCCCGCGGTCCGACGCGATCGTGTCGATCTCGTCGAGGTAGAGCACGCACGGCGACGACCTGGCCGCGAGCTCGAAGACCTGCCTGAGGTTGGCCGCGGCTTCGTGCAGGTACGCGGAGGCGATCGCGGCCGGTGAGAACCGCAGGTACCGCAGGCCGTACTCCCCGGCGAGCGCCCGGGACAGCAGGTTCTTGCCCGTTCCCGGCGGACCGTAGAACAGCACGCCGTTGTGCACGACCTGGTAGCGCGCGGCCTCGTCCGGCCGCTCCAGGATCGCGCCGACCGTCTCGCGCAGCTGCTGCTTCACCTGTTCGAGCCCGCCGATGTCGGCGAACGTCTCGCACGCCGACGCGGGCACCACGCGCATCTCGTTGCCCCGGCCGACACCCGCGCGCTCGCCGGCCGCGGCCCGCGGAGCGCGGGTCTGCGCACCGAGAACCTCCGCTGCCAGCGTGTACCCCAGCGCCTGCGCGCGGCGCAGCGCACCCGTCGCCTCGGCGACCTCCGCGGGGTTCTTCACCGTGGCCTTGACGTGGTCGAGGCGGATCTTCGCCTGGCGTCGCTCCGCCAGGTTGTCCTCCAGCCTGGTCTTGGCCTCCTTGCCGATCGCCGCGGCTGCCAGCGCACGGTTCAGCGCGACGACGAAGCCGCGCCCGGTGACCGTCAGCTCCCGCTCGGCGGTCTCCACCTCCGCTCCGGCCCTGCCGAAGTCCAACGCGGCCAACGCCTGCGCGGCCGCCGCGACGTGGTCCAGCGCGGCGGCGACGTGATGGTGCTCGTTCTCCGCCTCGCCGAGGAGGTCCGGCACCTTGACCGCGACCAGCGCCGCCAGCCCGCGTTCGAGCTGCGCGGCCGACTCCTCGACCGCGCTCAGGACCCGTTGGGCCTCGGCGAGCGCAACCCGCTCGTCGGCGGCCCACCCCGCCTCCAGCTCGGAGCGCGCCTGCCGCTGATGGAACCGGCCGCCCGCGGCGACCGCGGCCGCCTTCTCGGCGGGGTGCAGCACCGCGATCGACGTCAGCCGCGCCGCGCCGCGCCGGTAGGCCACCGCGTCGGGGTCGCGTCGCATCCCCTGTGCACTCATCGGCGTCAGTTCCCTTGTGCGGCGAGCACGGATGATTCCGACCGTTGGCCGTCGGCGCCGTCGAAGAGGTTGCCGAACAGGTCCATCTCCGGCTGCACCGCCGTGAGGAGGTGCTCCAGCTCGGCAGCGTCCAGCGTCTCCGCCTCTTCCAGCCGCGCGACGAGCACTTCGAGCGTCGACGCGTGCGCGACGAGGATCCGCGTCGCCTCGCGCGAGGCCTCGTCGATGGCCCGCTTGATCTCCGCGTCGAGGTCCTGGTGCGTCTGGCCACTGACGTGGCCGACCGGCACCTCGGCGTCCAGGAATTCGTCGGCGTCGAGGGCGAGCAGGCGGACGGCGCCGAGCTTCTCCGTCATGCCGAACCGGCCGGCCATGTCGCGCGCCAGCATCGTCGCGGCAACGATGTCCTGCTCCGACCCGCTCGACGATTCGCCGAAGATCAGCTGCTCCGCGGCCCTGCCCGCCAGGTGGATCGCGAGCCGGGACGCCATCTGCGTGTGTGTCACCACCGCCGCCTCGTCGCCGCCCGCGAGGCTCATCGTGCCGAGCGTCTTGCCGCGGGTCAGGATCGAGACCCGGTGGATGTCCTCGAAGCGGCCGGTCGCGGCGGCAACGATCACGTGGCCGGACTCGTGGTACGCGATGCGCTTGCGTTCGGACGGGGTCAGGGTGCGCACCCGGCGCATCGCGCCCGAGCTCGTCCGCACGACCGCCTCGTCGACCTCCTCAGGAGTGATCTCGGTCCTGTCCACGCGGATCGCAAGCAGCACCGACTCGTTGACGACGTTGGCCAGGTCGGCGCCGGAGAAGCCCGCCGTGCGACGCGCGAGGTCGAGGAAGTCGACGTCCGGGCTGAACGGCTTGCCGCGCGCGTGCAGCTCGAGGATCTTCGCGCGACCGACGAGGTCGGGGCGGTCGACCGTCACGTGCCGGTCGAAGCGGCCAGGCCGCAGCAGTGCCGGGTCGAGGATGTCCGGCCGGTTGGTCGCGCCCATCACGACGATGCCGGCGCTGGCGTCGAAGCCGTCCATCTCGACGAGGATCTGGTTGAGCGTCTGCTCGCGCTCTTCGTTGCCGCCCGAGCCGCCGCCCGACGCGCGTTTGCGGCCGGCCGCGTCGAGCTCGTCGATGAACACGACCGCGGGGGCAACGGCGCGGACCCGCGCGAAGAGGTCGCGCACGCGGGCGGCGCCGACACCGACGAGTGACTCGACGAACTCCGCGCCGGCGACCGAGAAGAACGGCACACCAACCTCACCGGCGACGGCCTTGGCGAGGAGGGTCTTGCCGCAGCCGGGCGGGCCGACCAGCAGCACGCCCTTCGGCGGCGCGGCCCCGAGGTCCCGGTACCGCGCGGGGTTCGCCAGGTAGTCGCGCACCTCGGTCAGCTCCGCGACGGCCTCGTCGGCTCCGGCGATGTCGGCGAACGTGGTCGGCGCCTTCTTGCGCCGGCCGAACCTGCCCTTGCCGATCGAGCCGAACGTCTCGACCTCGCCGATGCCCGACGCCGCCCCGCGGTTGGCCGTGAACAGCAGGACGAACAACGTCGCGAGGATCATCAGCGGCAGCACGAGCGTCGTGACGACGCGCCAGCCGGCCTTGCCGGTCTGCGGGTCGACGGAGACCTTCGCGCCCTCGTTCGTCAGCATCTGCACGAGCAACCCGGTGACAGCGTCACTCTTGGGGTACGGCACCGAGAACGTCTCGGTCCCGGTGCCCGCACCCGAGCACTTCGGTGCGCCGCCGGGTGACTGGAGGACCGTCAGGCCGGCCGCCTTGCTGGGCTTCGCCGGTGCCGGCGTACGGCAGAGGAACTGGCCGACGATCTGCGCGTCCTGGTCGAGGAAGCGCACGCCGACGACCCGGTGCTCGCCCGCGAGGGCGGTCAGCCCGTCGATCGTCAGCGGGGTACCGACGTGTGACGGCGAGAGGAATGACAGGCTCCAGGCGAACGTCGCCATCAGCAGGAGCCAGACGACGCCGAGGAAGTAGGCCTGCTTGTTGCGCGTCTTGCGCTTCGCGACCCGCGCGCGGCGCCACTCGCGGACCGCGACATGCGCCTCGCGGCGGAACCAACCGGCCGCCGCGACGAGCCGCTCCCGCGACCCCACCGTTTCGCTCACGCGCACACTCCCACGACGGCCCGGCCACCCGGCTGGGCGGACGGAGCTGGGCCGAACACTCGTCGAGGATGCGATGCCCACGTTCGCGACGTAAGGGGTCAACCGCCATCGAATGGCCAGGTTTGGGACACGGTGCCAACCTGTCGGCCGTCCGGCTACGCCTCCTGAGCACCCTCGTGGTGCCGCGCCTCGTCCGGGTCGCCGTGCCGCTCGTACCAGATCGCCGCGCGCTTGTGGAACCGCGCGCGGTCCGACGGCCGTAGCCGCGCGTTGATGTAGTCGCGCACGCTCGCGTGGAAGAACGCGACCTCGCCGTCGTGGCCGCGGGTGGCGAGGTAGTAGCGGACCAGCCGCCGGCTCGTGTCGAGCACCTGGCCGCGGCTGCGTTCGGCGACGTACGCCAGCGCGTCGTCGTTGAACCGGTCCCTGAAGATGCTCGCCGCGCTGAGCACGTGCCGGTCCTCGGGGTCGATGAGGTCGGTGATGTTGTCCAGCAGGAACTCCTGGACGTCGTCGACCTCCATGAGCGACCCGGTGCCGCGGGCGATCTCGTCGGCGGTGGCGGTCTTGAGCCACGAGGCCGCGAACTTGATGAGCTGCGGCAGCCCGCCGGTCCAGCGGTGAACTGTCTCGACGAGCGTCGGGTCAGCATCGATCCGCAGGTGCCCGAGCAGCGCGGCGGTCTCGTCGGGCTCCAGCGGCGCGACATGCAGGACGGCGCCTGCCGCGTCCGCGCGCTCCCTGCGCCGGCTGATCGTCACGACCGTCAGTCCCGGCACCCGCGACGTGGCCTCCTCGACGAAGCCGGTGAGCTGCCGGTCGCCCTCGGCCAGGTGGTAGTCGTCGATCACGAGCAGCACCGCGACGCCGGTGAGCGCGTGCAACGCGACCCGGCTGGCGACGCCGGGGTCGTGCTGCGTCAGCGCCTCGGTCAGCGCGTCCGAGCGGTCGGCCGCGAGCTGCCCGCGCAGCGTCTCCACCAGGTCCAGGAGGAACGCCGCCAGCGTGTCGTTGAGGCCCTCGCGCAGCTGGAACCACACGACCGGTGACTCCGGCGTCGCGATGGCCACGTACTCCGCGACGAGGCACGTCTTGCCGACGCCGCGCGGCCCGTCGACGTGGACGAGACCGTGTTCGGCGACCAGGTCGGCGAGCTGCCGGTCGTACCCGGCACGCGGCAGGTAGCCGACGATGCGCGGGACCGGCTGCGCCCGGTCGGCCCGCTGCGCGTCGAGCCGCGGCGTGACCAGCTCGGCTCCGAGCAGGCGGAGGGCACGGGTCCGCTCGCGCGTGACCTGACGTTCGGAGATGCCGAGGTGGATCCCTGCCTTGAACCGCTTCGTGCGGTCCAGGAAGCAGGTCTTGAGCACCTGGTACGGCAGCTGTTGGTGCCGCGGGGCGGTCGTCGGCAGGCGGAGCCGCTCGATGGCCTCGGTGAGAAGCAACGCGGCGGCCTGCCCGACGGCGAGGGGCGAGCTGCTGGCCGGCAGCCGGTCGTGGGCGCGCAGCAGCGCGATCAGCTCGGGCACTGCGAGCTGGTCGGGCGCGTCGAGCCGGCCGAGCCAGCGACGCAGCGTCGCGACGTCCGGAGGCCCGGTGGCGGCAGCGCGGGGGATCGGCGCCGTCATGGCCGACACGGTAACCACAACTGCGGGTGACGACAGGGGGTGGGTAGGGGCCACTTTGTCACCTTTGTGACCCGTTGCTGGCCACTCTGCGCGCCCCAACCCGCGCGATGGTGGCTCCCATGACAACGGAGCAGGTCCGGTCCTGGGCGGGCAACGCGTGGCGAGCCGGCCGGCACGCGGTGAACGGGTGGACGCGCCGTTGGCGCCGCGCGCGGGTCGCCCGCAGCCGCACGCGCAGCCGGCAGACCTACGTCCTGCTCCTCCTGCTGCTAATGCTCGGCGGCATCTTCGCGACCTGCCTGTCCTACCTCGCGCCCGAGCAGCCCGGGCGGCAGATCGGCGTGAACGCGTTCGGCGAGCTGGCCAAGGCCCGCCGGCTCGGGGCGGTCGAGCTGCGGGACGAGGACTCGCAGATCACCGGCGTCGCGACCTGCGCCGCGCCGAAGGCCACGGTCCTGCCGTGCAACGGCCCGCCGGCGCGGTTCTGGCTGTCGTACCCGAAGAGCAACGCGGCCACCGCGACGCTGCTCCAGCAGGCCGCGGAGGCCGGCGCGCCGGTCACCGTCGACCCGCAGACCCGCAAGGGCCAGGTACGTGTCGTCACGATGTTCGTGCTGCCGCTGCTGATGCTGGCCACGGCGTTCGTCCTGCTGTCGTCGGCGGGCCGCGGCGGCTCGTCAGGGATCGGCGCGGTCGAGATGTTCGGCTCGATCGGCGCGCGCAACCGGTTCGGCCGTCGCAAGCACGCGCCGGTGACGTTCGCCGACATCGCCGGGGCGGACGAGGCGGTCGATGAGCTGCGCGAGGTTCGCGACTACCTGGCCAATCCCGAGCGCTACACCGAGATCGGCGCGTCCCCGCCGAAGGGCGTGCTGTTCGTCGGCCCGCCCGGCTGCGGCAAGACGTTGCTCGCGAAGGCCGTCGCCGGCGAGGTCGGCGTGCCGTTCTTCTCGGTCGCGGGCGCGGAGTTCGTGGAGTCGCTGGTCGGTGTAGGGGCGGCCCGCGTCCGCGACCTGTTCCGGCGCGTGCGCGCCGCCGCGCCCGCGATCGTGTTCGTGGACGAGCTCGACGCCGTGGGCCGCAAGCGTGCGCAGGGCGGCGGTGGCGGCGGCTCCGACGAGCGCGAGCAGACCCTGAACCAGCTGCTCGTCGAGATGGACGGCTTCGACGTGTCCAGCGGCATCGTCGTCATGGGCGCGACGAACCGGCCGGACATTCTCGACCCCGCGCTGCTGCGACCGGGCCGCTTCGACCGGCAGGTCACGATCGAACGCCCCGACCTCCCCGGCCGCACGCGCATCCTCGAGCTGCACGCGCGCGGCAAGCCGTTCGCTGTCGACGTCGACTTCGGGTACGTCGCGCGCCGTACGCCGGGGTTCTCGGGCGCCGACCTGGCGAACGTCGTCAACGAGTCCGCGCTCCTCGCCGTCCGGCAGGGCAAGGAGGAGATCGAGACCGGCGACCTCGAAGAGGCAATCCAGCGGGTCCTCTCCGGCACGAGCAGCAAGGGCCGCATGCTCACCGAGGAGGAACGCACCAGGGTCGCGTACCACGAGGCCGGGCACGTCGTCGCGGCCGCGGCGGGCGGGCGGATCGGCGACGTGCACCGCGTGTCGATCCTCACCCGCGGCCACAGCCTCGGCACCGCGAGCGTGCGGGCCGACGCCGAGGCGGCGTTGCTCACGCGCGAGCAGCTCGTTCACCGGCTGGTCGTGCACCTGGCGGGCATCGCCGCGGAGGAGCTGCGGTTCGGCTCGCCGTCGACCGGCGCGGAGAAGGACCTGGCGGACGCGACGGCCCTGGCCCGCGACCTGGTCGCGCGGTACGGCATGAGCCCCGCGCTCGGCCGGATGCGGCTGTGCGCGCCCGAGGTCGAGGAGTTCCTCGACGCGGACGCCGAGTACGGCGTGATCTCCGGCCAGCTCCAGTACGAGGCCGAGACGGAGATCCGCCGGCTGCTCGCCGACGCCGAACGCGAGGCCCGCCTGGTGCTCACGACGCACCGGGCGACGATGGACGAGATGGCCGCCCGGCTGGAGGTCGAGGAGACCATCGAGGGCCCCGAGCTGGAGGCGCTGCTCGCGAAGGTCCAGCCGGAGCTCGAGCTGCTCGGCTCCTTCGCGTCGTCGAACGGCCACGCGAAGCGCACCCCCCTGCTCGTCGAACCCGGTCAGGAGATCTGAGGTGGCCGCACGTAACGCCAAGCCGCAGCGCGACCCGGAGGCGACCGCGTACCGGCGGCACGCCGGCCGGCTGACATCCGTGGAGCTGCTGCACCCCAAGGAGAAGGAACGCCTCGTCGTCGCCGAGCCGCCGTGGCGCCGGCGCGCGCGGCGGGCCGAGCTCGAACGCGAGTGGGGCGCCGCCGAGGAGAAGGCGCAGCGCGACGCCGAGGAGCTGGTCGGCGAGGTCGAGGCCTCCGTCTTCGAGCTCACCGCCGCGCTCGAGTCCCTTGCCCAGTGCGACGTGCCCGAGCTGCGGGGCGTCATCCGCACGCAGCTCGCGAGGCTGCGCGCCGCCCACGGCGAGCTCGGCCGGGCGCGGGAGGCAGTGGCGGGCAAGGACTTCGGTGCCGCGGGCGCGGCCGTGGACGAGTCCGAGCGCGAGCTGTCGCAGGTCGGCGGGCAGCTCGTCGTCGCGGTCAACCGCGCGTTGGGCCAGGCCGCTGTCGGCAAGCAGCAGCGGCTGGAGCTGGAGGAGGCCGTGACCCATCGGCGCGCCGCCCGCGACGAGTTCGACCGGCTGCGCGGCCAGGGCGGTCGCGAGGCGCTGCGGCGCGCGGCCGTGCTGCGTTCGCTGGACGCCGAGGGGTACCGGCTCGCGGCCGGCGTCCTCGCCAACCAGGTGCGTCAGGTCGAGACCGCACACACCGCGACCGTCGGCCGCGACAACGAGATGCAGGTCGTGCCGCCGCAGCAGTGCGAGACGTTCGCCGACGTGGGCGGCCTCGAACACGTCAAGCAGCAGCTACGCGACACGATCGGCGACATCCTCGAACGCCCCGACCAGGCCGCGCGCTACCGGGTCATGCATAACGGCATCCTGTTCTACGGCCCGCCCGGCACCGGCAAGAACCTGCTCTCCCGCGCGCTGGCCGGCGAGTACGGCCTGCGGTACCTGCGGTTCTCGCCGGCCGCGATCGCCAGCGCGTACATCCACGAGGCGGCGGCCAACCTCCGGCGGCTCTTCGAGGTCGCGAAGACCAACGCGCCCTGCGTCCTCTACCTCGACGAGATCGACACCATCGCGTCCGAGCGCGCCGACCAGCCGAGCGCCGACCACCGCGAGGTGGTCACCCAGCTCATGGTCTGCCTGGAGGAGTACCGCACCGTTCCCGGCCTGGTGATCTGCGCGGGGACCAACGAGCTCGACCGGCTCGACCCGGCACTGCGCGAAGGCCGGTTCGACGCGAAGATCCACGTGCCGTTGCCGGACGCCGAGGACCGGGCGAACGTCCTCCAGGTCCACCTCGCGCACCGCGGCGACACCGTCGAGTGGGACGGCCTCGACCTCGCCGGCCTGGCCAGGCTCACCCACGGGTACAACGCCGCCGGGCTGGCCAGCGTCGTCAGCCTCGCGGCGCAGGCGGCGCTGCGTTCGTCGGCGCTCATCGACCAGGCCACGCTCGCGCGGGTGATCGCGGAGCGTGGCGGCCAGCACCGCATCACCCTGGAGCACCGGGTCGACTGGGACGACGTCGTCATCGACGAGGACGCGCGCGAGCGCATCCAGCAGATCCTCACGGTGTTCGCCGACCCCGACCTGGCCAGGCAGGTCGGCGTCACGGCGCCCGCCGGCATCGTCCTGCACGGCCCGCCCGGCACCGGCAAGACGACGATCGCGAAGGCGATGGCGTCGCAGATGGCGGCGAGCTTCTACGAGGTCAGCGCCGCTGACGTCATGAGCAAGTGGGCCGGCGAGTCCGAGCAGCGGGTGGGGAAGCTGTTCGCGAAGGCGCGCGCCAACCGCCCCTCGATCGTGTTCATCGACGAGATCGACTCGCTGCTGCGCCGCCGCAGCGCGGACACGTCGAGCAAGTGGGAGGAACGCGTCCTCAGCCAGTTCCTGCGCGAGCTGGACGGGCTGACCGGCAGCGACGGCGTGCTGCTCGTCGGGGCGACCAACCGGCTGGACACGCTGGACGACGCGATCGTCGGCCGGCGGCTGATCCCCGTCGAGATCGGCCTGCCCGACCCGCCCGGCCGCCTCGCGCTGCTGCGCGTCATCTGCAAGGACGTGAGCCTGGCGAAGGACGTGGACCTGCGCGCGCTCGCCGCCGCGACCGACGGCCTCAGCGGTGCGGACCTCAAGCGGCTGCGGGACGCCGCGGGGATGCGCGCGCTCGGCCGGGTACGCCCGGCGCGCGACGGCACCACGCCGCGCAAGCGCACGATCAGCCTGACGATGGCGGACTTCGAGGCCGCCCTGGCGGGGGAACGCGGCCGGACGAGCCTGGCCCGGGTCTAGGGGTGCGGCGCAAGCGGGTGCGGCTGGCCGCGTCGGCGCTCGGGCTGTTGCTTGCGCAGGTCGCGATCGGCCTGGCCGTCGAGGGGCCGACGCCGGCAACGGCTGCGCCGTGCGAGGGCGTGACGCGGGACGGCGCGTTCACCAAGTACGCCAGCCCGGGCGGAACGCCGGCGGCGTACGCGGTCGACCCGCTGAACCCGAAGCGGATCTACCTGACGGACTCGGCCGCGATCTACCGCTCGACGAACGGCGGCTGCACGTGGAAGAGCGTGTACTCGGCGCTCGACCCGCTGCCGTCCAACCCCGAGCCGTCGCTCCTCACGGTCTCCGACCGCGTCGGCACGCTGGTCGTCACGCCGGCGAGGACGGCGATCGACCCGGGTCCTGTGTACGCGGTGCTCAGCCCCTGCCTGGCGCACAAGGTCGTGTCCTACCTGCCGGGCTGCGCGGTGCTCTCGTCGGTCGACGACGGCAACCACTGGCTCTCCGTGAGCACCGACGGGCTGCCGGTGGACGCGGCGTCGATCGACGCGTTCGCGGTCTCACCGACCGACCCGCGCCGGCTCTACGCGCTCGTCTCGGTGACCAACGCCAAACGGCTCTACACCAGCGCCGACGGCGGCCAGCAATGGACGCAGCTCGCCGACCAGGTGCTGCCGCCGCTCGCCCTCGACCCTGCCGACCCCGAGGAGATGTGGGCCGGCGGTGCCGTCGCCGTGATGCACTCGACGGACGGCGGCGCGACCTGGGCGCCGGTGCCGTACGCCCGCGGCAACCCCGTCGCGATCGACGTCGTGCACCCCGCCGGCAAGAGCCCGACCGTCACCGTCGCGTACAACGGTGCCGTCACGCAGACCCGCGACCGCGGCCGGACGTGGACCGCGATATCCGGAGCGCCGTACCCGGTCACGTCGATCGCGCACGGCTCCGCGCCGGGGACGCTCGCCGTGACGACCGACCCGACCGGCCCGTCGGCCGGCGCACCGTTCGTGTACACCCCGGCGAAGGGCTGGATGCGCGTCCCCGGGACGTACCGCGAGCGGGATGCCACGGGCGACGGCACCGCGGCGGCGTCCTACTTCTTCAACGACCCGGACCTGCCCGGCCTGCTCCGTTACGCCGTGCCTGGCACGACGCCGCCGCGGGCGCCGGACGACGTCCAGGGCGGCGGCGCGCTGGGCACGACGTCCGGTGCGCCGCAGTCCTGCTACGAGGGCAGGGCAGGCCGGAACAACCCGCCGGAGACATCCTCGGGCCCGGCCACGCCGGCCCCGCCGAACGACGGCGTGATCCTCGTCACGAACTTCGACACCGGATGCCTCGTGTCGTTCGACCGGTTCGGTCACAGCAAAATCCTCCTGCAGGCGCCGACGACGTCCGAGGGCGTCGCACTGACGTTCGACAAACAACTGATGATCTCGACCCGGTTCTCGAACGAGCTCACCCGCACGATGCTGCCGCGGCAGGACTTCGAGGTCCTCGACAACAACATCGACAGAGTCGAGAGCCCGGCGTTCGACCGCTGGGGGAACCTCTACGTCGTCGACAACCTCCACAACGCCGTCTACGAGTACCCGTACCCGCAGACGGTCGGGCAGCGGCGCAGCTTGGTGTGGTCGTTCGACGGCTTCGAGTTCCTCGAGGACGTCAGGATCGCGCCGCCCGGCAGCCCGTTCGCGGGCGACCTGTTCGTCCAGTACGCGGCCGACGACGCGGGGAACGGCAACCCGAACGCGATCGCGATCCTGCGGCGCACCAAGAACGGCTGGCGCCGGCTCGCGGACTTCTGCCACTTCCCCGGGAACTTCACGAGCGTCGCGCTGTCGTTCCTCCCCGACGGCTCGGTCCTCGTTCCCCACCTCGGGGGCACGGGGACGATCCTGAAGTACGCGCCCGACGGCAGGTCGGTGGCGACGTTCGCGACGGTGGGGAGCACGCCGAGCAACCAGTACTCGTTCAACAAGATGGACGTGACGGCCGGCGGGTCCGTCTACGTGACCGCCGCGATCCAGCTCGGCGGCGGCGCGAGCGTCGACCCCGACCGGGGCTCGCCGGGCGGCGGGGCGGCGCCCTTCGCCGGGACCCGCAACGCGATCGTGCGGTTCGACGCGGCGGGACGGCGGCTGCTGCCGGACTTCACCGAGAACCTCTCGTACCCGGTCGGCATCGCGGTGCCGAACGTCATCACCGGGCTGCCGCGGCTGCCGCTGCCACCGCCGCCGAAGGTGCCGCCCGTGACCCCACCGCGCGCGGTCGCCGCTCCTCCGGTGCCGCCGTTGCCGCCCCCTCCCCCGCCGCCCGTCCCCGGTCCGGTCGCCGCCCCCGGGGGCGCGCCTGCCCCGGCCGCGGGCCCGGCCGGGCAGGGCCAGGCGCAGGCCAACCCGGTAAGCCAGGCACAGCAGGCGGTCCAGCCGATCCCGCAGCTCGGCGTGGTCGCGCAGGTGGAGTCGCGCGTCCAGGTCGCGGTCGCGCATGCCAACGGCGCCGGACCGCAGTCGCAGCAGAACGAGATGGCCGCGCTGGTGCTCGCCGCCGCGACCGTCGCGCTCGGCTGCGCCACCCGGCTGCGTTCGCGACCGCAGCCGGCGTACGGCCGTACCTCCTTCGTCCCCGCGCGGCGCCGCCGCCGACCGAGAGGACCGCGATGAGAGCACTGGTCGCGTTGTGCACCGCTGCCGCGCTGGCCGCGCCCACCGGCACCGGGCCGGCGCGCGCGGCGGCGGGCGTGCCGGCCCACTGGCGGATGGACGTGGCGAACCCCGCGTCGCAGCCGTCGTCGAGCATGGTCTGGGACCCGGCGGCGCGGCAGGTCGTGATGGTCGGCATCAGCACCGGCCCCTACTCCGGGCCCAGCCCTGGCGCTGCCTGGACGACAACGGACGGACGGCGCTGGGTGCGGCCCGCCAGTCCCGGCCCCGACGCTCGTGCCGGGGCGAGCCTCGTGTACGACGCGGCGCGGCAGCAGGTGGTGCTGTTCGGGGGCGACCTCACCGGCGTCACCTGGACGTGGAACGGACAGCGCTGGACCCAGTACACGGGTCCGGGCCCGCGCCCGCGGTCCGAGGCGACGATGGTCTACGACGCGGCCCGGCGGCAGGTGGTGCTGTTCGGCGGCGCCGGCCGGGACGTGGCGAACGCGCCGGAGTTGCTCGACGACACCTGGACGTGGGACGGCAAGGCGTGGACCCAGCGTTCGGCCGACGGTCCCACGCCGCCTCCGCGGCGGGGAGCACTCATGGTCGACGACCCCGCGACGCGGCAGGTGCTGCTCGTCGGTGGCACGTCCGACCCCGAGTGGCATGGCCCGCTCCTCAGCGACACGTGGACCTGGAACGGCACGCGCTGGGCGCGCGCGGCCCTAACGGAGCTGCCGGCGCGACTGCACGGCGGCATGGTGTACGACCCGGCGCGCCGCACCGTCGTGCTGTTCGGGGGCGACGACAACCGCTTTCCAGACACGAAGTACCTCGGCGACACGTGGACGTGGAACGGCACGCGGTGGAAGCAGGCACCCGCCGGTCCGGCGCCGCGGACGCTCGCGAGCCTGGCGTACGACGAGGCGCGGCGGCGGGTCGTGCTGTTCGGCGGCCGCAACGCCAACAGTGACCTCGGGGACACGTGGACCTGGGACGGCGGGCGCTGGACGCGCGCAACCGCGGCCGGTCCCCAGCCGCGTCGCGGCGCCGGGCTGGTCTGGTCTGGCACGGTGCGCGGCCTGCTCGCGTTCGGCGGCGCCACCGACACGGGCTCCTCGGTCAACGACCGCGAGCGATCCGACACCTGGCTCTGGGACGGCCGGCGGTGGCTGCCGCGCTCGGCGCCGATGGTCCGCACGCAGGAGTCGATCGTCTACGACGAGGCGCGGCGCGAGGTCGTGCTGTTCGGCGGCTCCGCGCAGTCCGAGGAACGCGACGACACGTGGACCTGGGACGGCACGGCGTGGTGGCCGCGCACCGGCCCGCGGCCGCCGCGGCGGACGAACGCGAGCATGGTCTACGACCCGGCGACGCGGCAGGTCGTGCTGTTCGGCGGCTACGCGTACGACTCCGACGCGAACAAGGACAGGTACTTCGCCGACACCTGGGTCTGGGACGGGAAGGGGTGGAAGGTCGCCGCGACCACCGGCCCGGCGGGGCGCGCGTACGCGAGCATGGTGTACGACGCGCGGTCGCGCCGGGTCGTGCTCTTCGGCGGGACCAACGCCGGCGGCAGCTCCGGCGGCTACGGGGGCTACCTCGGCGACACGTGGACGTGGGACGGCAAGCGCTGGACGAAGGCGGCCGCGAGCGGGCCGCCGGCCCGCGCGAAGGCGAGCGTCGTGTACGACGCGGCGGCGCGGCACGTCGTGCTCTTCGGCGGGCTCGGCCTGGACGGGCTGCCCGAGGTGCAGAACACCTCGACGCAGCACGACCCGTACCTCGACGACACGTGGACGTGGGACGGCGCGCGCTGGACCGAGGTGCCCGGCGCCGGCCCCGCGGGCCGGACCCAGACGCGGCTGGTCTACGACGCCGCCGCCCGGCAGGTGGTGCTGTTCGGCGGCTGGGGCAACCCGCCAGCGATGCCGCGCGAGACGTCGTTCGAGCAGTGGCTCAGCGACACGGTCCTAGGCGACACGTGGGTCCTGGAGGGGACGCGCTGGCGGCAGGTGACGACTCAGGGGCCGACCGCGCGCCGGCAGCACGCCATGGCGTACGACCCGGTGACCAGGGAGATCGTGCTCTTCGGCGGCTACGGGGACACGCAGCGCGGGTCGCCGGAGATCGGGCTTGCGCTCCGCGCGGCCACGGACCTGGGCGACACCTGGGCCTGGGACGGCCACGCCTGGTCGCCGCGGTCCGGCGCGGCTCCGTCGCCGCGGCACGACGCGACGCTCGTCTACGACGCGCGGACCGGGCGGCTCGTCCTGTGCGGCGGAGCCGGCGAGGTGGCTGACACGTGGACGTGGTGACGCGCACCACCGCGCCGGTCGTGCGCGCACAGGGCCGCGGTACGGAGACCACGACCAGACCGGTGTCTGGTCCTCCCCAGTACGTTGCGCGGGACCGGAACCCGTCAACCTCAGCCGCGGACGTGGCCCGGCCTCCCAGGAGGTAGGTCGGTCAGTTGATGTCGAACTCGTTACCCTCGAGGTCTTTCATCGCGACTGCGTAGTGGTCGAGGCCTTCCGAGTCCAGGACACCGACGAGCAGGGCACCGAGATCGGCCAGACGGCCCGCCTCCGCGTCGACCCGCTGCCTGCGCGTCTCGATGGGAACCGCGCGGCCGCCACTGACACCGATATCGAGGTGCAGCCGGTTCTTGGCCGTCTTGTGCTCCGGTACCACCTGGAACCAGATCCGCGGCCCCCGCCCGCCGGGATCGACGATGCAGTCCGCGCCCGCGCCCAGCTCCTCCTCCGGCACTCCGAGGTCTCGCCGGTGCGCATCCCAGCTCGCGAACCCAGCGGGAGGCCGTTCGAGCTCGTATCCCAATGCGGCGGCCCAGAAGCGCGCGAGCGGCTCGGGATCAGCGCAGTCGATCACCAGCTGGAAGCTCACGGCCATCGGTCTCTCCTCGGAGCTTGCCGTGCGTCGTCGCCATCATGAGTATCGAGCCTCACTTCTTGACCGCGGCGTAGCAAGGCCGGGAGAGCGGCGGGCAACCCTGCCGACCTGGCGAACGAGAGCCGGCGTCGTTCAGCAGAATCGAGCCCACGTCTTGCCACCGTCGCGGGAGCAGTAGGGCCCCGTGTACTCCGGGTTGTAGCGGCCGCCCGCGAGCATGAACAATCGACCCGCGCCGCCCGCGACGAGAAATCCGGTCGGCGTCTCACGGGAGCTGTTCGGCGCCATCTCGGGGATCGGCCCAACGTGCCGCAGTGACACCATCGTGCCGTAGCTGACGCGGCGCCACCGAGATCCCGCATCGTCGCTGACGAAGACCTGCTCGTTCGGCGGATTGGTACGGTTTCCGGTCCAAGACGCGCGCAGATACATCCGCTTCGGCTCTCTCGGATCGGCCGCCACCGCGAGATGCGCGGAGCCCTCGCGCGCGATCGTCGCGCCGATGTTGTTGACGCTTGTCCAAGCCGCGAACGTGCGGCCGCCGTCGGTGGAGCGCCAATACTTCGGGGTCGAAGCGACGAGAAGCCGCAGCACGACGACGAATCCGCTCGGTGTCGTCGAGGGCAACGCCCACAACCCGTCGAAGGTCGCCCGCGCCGGTCCCTGGAACCTCGACTCCGCGCATGCGAAGCCTGTGCTGCACGCGAACACTGCCGGAGACGCGAACGTACCGTCGGCAGAGGCGACCATCGCGGCGGCGAATGCCAGGCCGTCGGTCGCATACCGAGGTGACACTGCGAACTCGCGGTCGTCGCCCGGCGTCCCTGGCACCGGCGCAATCGCGTGGGACGCCGGGTCGATCTGCATGGATACGTCGTTGCCAGCGGCGTCGGCGTGCAGGAGAAGCGGTCGCGCAACGTCCGCGAGGACCGCCGGCGTCGCGATATACGGCGTCACCCGGCCCAGCCCGAGCGGGCTGGCAAGCGTGAACGTCGCACCAAGATCGGTGGATGCGAACAGTCCGGCCCGTGCATACTGCACCAGGATCATGCGATCCGATGCATAGCGCGGTGACAGCACGACACCGCGTACATAGTCGTCCGGACGGCTGAGCGCGATACCGGTGGTGCTTGCTTTCCGCCACGTGTGACCTTTGTCCGTGGTGACAAACACGACGGCTGATACCGCAGACCCAGTCGACGCCTCGTAGATCGTGCCAGCGCAAACAGCCGTGCCATCAGTTGCGAACGACGGCGACACGGCGAGTTCCGTGCATGGGTTGGGACTGACCGGTGCACCCCATGTCGGTGGCGCGAGAAGGCCGCCGGCTACAACAGCAGAAAGGACGGCGACGTGTCGAACGGCCTTACCGCGCATCGACACCCCCGTCCTACTGCTGGACCGAGTCGGCCGTGAGATGGATCACCGTGCCGTCCGTGCGGTCACTCGTATCGTTCAGCGTCGGCATGAGCTTTCCTGCCGCAGCGGACTTGCAGTTGCTCCGCAGCACGCCCGGCGCGGGGAATGTCAGGTCGAACTCACCGTGGAGCGCACCTGCGCCGATGGACTCGGACTCGTACCCGCCGCCGCCGTGCATCGTGACGTGGTACTTCGTCGTGCCGACGGACGAGTTCTCGACTGCAACGAACGTTGCCGCCTGATGCCACGTTCCGCCGACGGAACTGTTGATGCCGGAGATGAATGAGATCTGAAGCGAGTTGATCATGGTGAACGCGCACGGCCCGTTCGGAACCTTTGTGGCGGTGACGGCGCCGCTGGCGAACACCTGGCAGTTCGTGTAGTTCAACGGCACACCGTTGACCGTCTCTGTGTAGCAACCCCAGGCCGTCGTCCACGACTGGATCTTGAGGGCGCAGGACGACCCTGACGTGCACGCTACGGAATCGGTCGAGTCCACAATCCAGTCAGGCGCCGCAGTGTCGACGTTGACATCGGCCCTGGCCGGCGATCCGGCCAGGAGGAACAGCGCGCTGGCAACCGCCGCGAGTGTCCTGGGTCCCTTGCGCAGATTCATCGGAACGTCCTCCCCCGTTGTGCCGCTCCCCCGTGGACCCGCCCACGCACTGTATATGTGACTGAATGTCCAGTAGAGGCCGCTGCATCGGCGCCGCACCTACGCGAACTGCAGCAGGCAGGCCGAGGCTCGGGCGAACGTCCCTAGCTGAGCACCCGCGGTCCGCGAGTCGAATCGGCGACCACGGGTAAGTTCGCCTGAATGTCCGTGCCCGTCATAGCGAGGACGTCGACGCCGAATCTCCGATGCGGCAAGCGCGAGCCCGGAGACCTGGACGACTCGGAACCGTCGATGTTGACCTCGTCGTCGACAAGCCGATCGACCAGCTCGCGTTCGAGGCCGGCACCGACGGAACCGGCCGCAGATCGCGCTGCGGTCGGTCTGGCCGACATAGCCGCCAACGCACGCCTCGCGACGGCCGGTCGCATCAGCGCGCCGCACGGTCGACCCGACCCGCCGTCGTCACCTGCAGATCGTCGTCCATGTCGCCGACGGGCTCGGTGTCCGGGCCCGTCTCGGCCCGTTGACACCCGCGCTGCGACGTCTACCGCCACGCGCAAGCCTGCGCCTTAAAGCGATCTGGCACCGATGCTGGTTTGCCCCTCGCGCTACCGAACATGAACCCCCGAGCGCGGCCGCGACCTCGGCGCTGGCACCTGCGGATGGCGAAAGACACTCAACGCGTTCGCGCTGCACCTCCCCTGGGCGACCGCCCATCTGACGCCGTGCCCCCTATACGTTTTCTTGACGGCCCCGAGGCGCGGCGGCCCGGCGCCGCGCAGCACCGCCCGGATCGTGCTGGTCGGCATATCAACAGGCTCGCGAGTTTCCGCGCCCGACGTGCTCGGTCACCCGCGCGGCCACGATCCGCGCGACCAGCTCGGCCGACACCTGCCGCGGGCTGCGGGCGGCCGCGACGAGCGGTCGACCAACCCGCCGACACCTTCCGCGCGGAACCGTGCCATCCATTTGTGCACCGTGGTGCGGGTCACGTTGAGTTGCTTGGACCTCACCGGGCCGGTGACCGGCCAGGACACGCTCAACCAGCGTGCCTCGCCCAAAGACGTTCAGCCGAGCGTTAGCGTGAGACACAGGGACCTCCGGGACGAGAAGCGACTTCGACACCGCCACTCCTGCCGGAGGTCCCCCTCCCGATCAAGCCACCACGCCGACCATCAACAACGTCCCTCTCGCTACAACGACCATTGGCGGCGCCGCGTCGCGACTGATGCCGCCCGCCGACTCAGTCCGGAGGCACCGGCCCATCTGGGCCGCGCCCTTTCAGCGCGCCGTGCGCCAGCCGGCTCGCCAGCGCGCTCGCGAACATCACAGTCCCGACCGTGGATAGAACCAGGCCCAACCCGTGCAGCCAGAGTTCGTTGCTCGGACTCAGCGCGCGCATCGCCACCGCGCCCCCGACGCCGACGATCCAGTACCCGCGGACACGTTGGGGTACGGGCTTTCGGTTGAGCGGCCGGCGTCCGCGACGCCACCCGCCGGACAAGGCGACCGGCACAAGAAGGATGAGCACAATCACAACCGTCCGAGTCGCAGCCGCGGCCCGATGCGCGCCAGCCGCAGCAACCGCCTCGCGCAGCGCGGCAAGCTCACTGAGGGCGAGCACCGGTGCGAGCCCGACGCCCACCGCGGCGAGGCAGCCGTTACTCCGCTCCGCTCCGGCGTCCGTCGCCACGTACCACGCTCCCTCTGGGCTCGTACCCTCTCAACACCGCATCCTGAACCCGGAAGAATTGCTCAGCGGGCCTGGGTCGTTCTCTATATTGACCTGCGCACATGGTTGCGGTTCGAGCGTCTTACCCGGTTCCGTCGCGTGCTCGATCCACTTGCCGATTCTTCTGCTCGCGAGGAACCCCGCTATAACGCCACAGGCGAAGGGGATGACGATAGTCTCCGAGAACAATGCGCACCCGGCTGCGGCCCCGCTGAACGCCCCGGCACCAGCGGTCGCCTTGGCGCCGTTCACAACCACACTACGGACGGCTGCGTCCGGCGCGCTCGCGCCTTCGGCCGAGTACTTCTTCGTATCGACGCCGATCGCGACGACGAGCAGGGCGAGCTGGGTCCTCGTGAGCCCGTTCTCCTTCGCGAACCGGTCGAACACGAGCGCGTAATGCTGTTTGTTGGCACCCTGCTTATCCAGCGACAGCTCGCCGATTAGTTTCAATCCGTCCTTGCCGGACGCAAGGCCGTCAATCACGATGCCGAGACCGTTCAGGAAACTGACGTCGTTGGCGGTATCCCCACCGAGTTGCTGACGTACTACGTTGCGGATCGGTGCGTACGGGTCTGGCGTACTGGTGGACGGGGCAGCGCTGAACCGGAACCCGTTCGATCCCTCACAGCCGTTGTATGGGGTGCCGGAGTCGCAGTATACGATCTCCTCCTCTTCCCCGGAGTCACCCGAGCCCAGGAATGAATTGTCGAACGGTCCAGGTGTCCTCTTGTGCTTTACGATGACGAACCCATACTCGTTCGGGCACTGGGACCGACCACCTGGACTGTCCTCGTCACACCCGGGACGGTGGCCGGTCGGGTCGATCAAGTTAATCGGGTCGCCGTTGACGAAGGCGTAGCGGTTGGCGGTCAACGGGTCACTGACAAGGGCCGCGTCCGCCGCGGGATCGGCCGATCGGAAGGTGTCCGGAGTCAGGAACGCGCCCTTGCCCGGGTCGTATGTGCGGCCTCCGAACTGGTAGTTCGAAGTCGACTCGTCCCGGCGTTCACCGTTGAACCACCGGCTGTTCGATGTCGCCGCAGCAGTGCAGCTCGGGGCCGCCGTCGAATCGCCGGGGTTGATCCGCATTCCGAACGGATCGTAGGCCGTCTGGCAGGCGACACCGGAGGCCGAGGAGAACACTGAGCCAACGGAGCCGCGACCGTCTATACCGAGGTACTGCGTTTGGCTCGAGTCGCGGACGGCGAGCGGTTGGCCGGCGGCGTCGACAGCGTAGTCGACGGTGGAGCTGCCGACTGACCTGTCGCTGCTGGTCGACAGGCCCAGGTAGAGCGTCGTAGTCGTGGCCGACCCGAACTGCTGCGAGACCTGCCGGTCGAGGCCGTCGTACTTATACGTCGTGGTACTCGTGTTCGCGCAGCCGGTCGTCGTGCGGGGCGTCACCGTCGTGAGGCGGTCGAACCCGTCGTAATCATAGGTGTTGCAGACATCGCCAGGTGTCGTGCCCGAGGCATTGGCGGCGGGGTACTGGTAAGGCGTGCCACCGCCGTCCTCGCTAGCGATCGAGTTGTCGGCACGGTAGGAGAACTTCACCCGGCTCGTGCCCGTTGGCTGCACACTGCCGTGGTCGCAGTCGGCGCCATAGCACATTCGGTTGCCGTTGTGATCCCAGGTGACGTACTTAGCGGTCGAGCCGTGTGTGAACGACTCCAAGCGGCCGCCCGGGGTGTACGTATAGCTCGACACGACGCCATTGACTGCACCTGTGGTATCGACTCCGCTAAATGTGGACTTCGTCTGCCGGTAGAGGTGGTCGTACTCATTGACCCATTGCGACAGGACAGTCGGATCCGATGCTGACTTCTGCACGACCTTCGAGGTCAGCGTGTCGTCGTTCGCCCAGGTGAACGACGTGACTGCCCCGTTAGGGCTGGTCTGGGACGCAACCCGGCCGCCGATGTCGTACGCCCAGGCAAACCGACCCGCGCCCAGGTCGCCGGCGCTGCCACTGGCGCTGGCGGGCGACGTGAGTTGGGTGCGCAGACCCGCATCGCCGTACGTCGTCAGCGTCGTCCCGGGAGCAGGCGACCCGGACGTCGTCTGCGCATCGTGCGCGATCTCCCGGCCGGCCCCGTCGTAGGCGAACGTCGTGACCCTCGACTGGGACTGCGCGCTACGGAGCAGCCCGTCGAGGTAGTAGGTCGCGGTTACGTCGGCCACCGGATACGCCGAGCCGCTGACCACGGTCTGGTCCCCCGCGGCGTCGTACTCGTGCGAGATCGTCCCGCCGTCCCGGCCGATCTCGACCTGCAGGCGACCGTTCGGGTAGTACCCGAACTGCAGTGCGGATGCAGTCCCCGTAGGCGTGACGCCCGACGCCGCCACCGTCCCGAGCTGTGACGTGACGCTCGTCTTCCGGCCGGCGTCGTCGTACCCGTATGTCTGCACCCGGACCTGCGACAACCCCACGGTCGAGCCGTTCTGCGATATCGGCGTCGTCACCGTCGAGACCAGATCGTCGTCACTGTAGGACGTCGTCGTCGGCGTGCGCGTCGACTGGGTTGTGTCGGAGAGAGGGGTTCCAGTGGCGTTCGCGGACGGCGCGTAGACCTTGACCGTGTTGCCGGCACCGTCGTACTCGTAGGTCGTCGTGTCGCGCGAGTCGTACGTGAGCGCGGCACCGTCGTACCCGAGCCGCGAGCTCGGCCTCGACGTCGACTCGAGGCGGCCGTCGGAGTAATAGGCATACGTCGTCGTCGGACCGAAGCGCATACCCTCCGACGAACGATTGCCATCGAGGTCATACGTGAATCCGACACTCCGCGTTTTGACTGGGATCGATGTGCCGTCTCCGGGGTCGGCGGGCGCATAGGCGATCGCGTAGGGCTGACCATCGCCGTAGCGCCACGTCTCCATGGTGTCGTAGTACCACTTCGTTGGGTCGTTGGGGTCGGACCGCGGGCCTACCTGGTAGACGACGAGGTCGGACGCGCCGTAGTAGCGATGCGTGATCGCCCGCTCGACGCCGGACCCT
This sequence comes from Frankiaceae bacterium, assembly GCA_030840645.1. Taxonomy (GTDB): domain Bacteria; phylum Actinomycetota; class Actinomycetes; order BP-191; family BP-191; genus BP-191. Next base: position 11,854 of record JAVEEC010000026.1, on the reverse strand, counting down.
TCCGGAGCGGGTGTGCTGATCGTCGCCAGGCGTCCATCTTCGGTGTACGTGTAGTCAACGTGCCGGGCACCGCGGCCCGACGACGCGATGGTCCTGGTGGTCCCGGAGGTCGGAAGCCATTGCGAGACGATGCGGCCGGCCGCGTCGTACACGAGTTGGGTGCGGCAGACTCTCGTCGATGCCGGGTACCCCACCGTCGTCGCCGCGGGGCAGTCGTCGGCCTGCGTTGTTACGGGCGACCCGTCCGGAGCCGTCAACGTGGGCTCGGCCGCCCCCGTCCCGCTCCGCGGCGTATACCGGATCTCCGGCCGCCCGGCGTTGTCGTATGTGGTCCGGAGGACGAACGACGTCCCTGGCGCCGGGTCGGTGATGTTCCCCGCGAAGGCCCGGGGGCCGTAAACGGCGACGACATTGCCGTCGACGTCGTACTCGTACCGCGTGTGGACATTGGTGCCGCCCTCCACATGCTGGCCGGACGTCGCCGGCGCGTCGACCACGTCGGTGCGGCGGTGGCCGGCGTCATAGGTGTACGTCGTCTTCGCTGTGCTCGGAACGGCCGCCAGCGAGGCACAGTCGCCGGCAATGGGCCTGCTCATCCCAGTCACGTCGCCCGATGGGTCGTACTCGGTCATGGTGCGGGTGTACACGGTCCCCGAGCCGTCGTGCGAACGAGGCCGGGCAGAGCAGGTCTTACGTCCGAGGACGTCGTACGCGATCGTGGCCGGCGCACGACCGGAGACCGGGCCGGACTCCGATGTGACATTGCCGTCGCGGTTGTATCCGTACGTCGTCGTGAAGGGGACAACGGTGCCGCCGGCGCTGGATTGGCGCCGCGTCACGGTCGTCTTTACCCTGCCGCTCGTCGTATACGTCGTCGACATCGCGTACGGGTTGTTGTCGTCACAGGCGATCCAAGTCGACACGACACCGGCCGAACTACGCCCCGAACAGACGCGGATCTGGTTGCCGTCGGCGTCGTAGCGGTACCGGGTATATCTGTTGGTGTCGAACTCGCGCTCGTCGACAGTCATCCGGCCAAGGCCGTCGAACGTCTTCCGACCAGTGTATCCAAAGAGGTCCACACTGTCGAAAGGATTGTCGAGGCCATCCATCGCCCGAAACGGTTCGACAACGCAGCCCATCTTGCCGGCCGGCACCCAGGAATCGGTCTGAACTGGGCCGAGATCGAAGCATCCCGACGACCAGTGCGTCTGATAGTCCGCAAAATTGGCACGAATGCTGAACGAATAGATGAGCCGGTCGACCTCGTCGTACACACGTGAGACCACACCGCCGGTCGGATCCTTCTCGGCGTCGAGTCGCCCGTAGTCGTCGTAGCGGTAGCTCGTCGTCGAAGGCGTGGCCACACCGGTCGGGCTGGGGATCGTGCGGCTCGTCAGGGCGTCCGCGGCATCGTAAGTCATCAACGTCGTGAATGCGGTGCTGGCGGGTGCCTGCCCGCGCGGTGGCGTCGAGGATCTGACGTTGCCGTTCTCATCGACAACGAACGTCGTCGTGCTGTTGGCAGCGGTGACAGGCGAGGTCTTCGAATCGAGTTGCGAGCGGTGTGCGAGCACCGATCGCCAGGGTGCCTTGAATTTCGCGGTGGCGCCTGGAAGCGCCTCGTACTCGTCCTCGGTGTAGCGCGTGTCGCCGTTCGTAGGCGCACCTGTCGTTCCGGGATAGTCGGCCGGCGTCGCAGTGCTCGTCGATGTCACGTTGCGATCCCACGACCGCACGACGTTTCCGGCCGCGTCATAGGCGAAGACCACGAACTTGTTCGCGGGGTCGGTCACGGCCTTCAGCCAGCCGCCTGCCGACGTCGTGCCCGACAGGTCCTTGGCGGAGTCGTCGTAGTAGGTATACACGTACGGGGCCGTGCTGTCGGCGAACGCCTGCGGCTTCGTCTCCTTGCGTAGCTGCCCGAAGCCGTCGTACCGGTAGTCGGTGACGGCGCGCAACGTGCCGTCGCTCGGCGCGTCGACGCGGCAGGTGAGCCCGCTGTTGCCCGTCGCGACGCCGCCGGTGCACGACTCCCCCGTTGACGCGATGCGCGCGTTCGGACTCTTCGTCACGTCGTTGTCGACGACATAGTTCGTGCGGTACTGCTGGTATATCGCCGCGTTCGCCGACGTGTTGCCGTTCGGAGTCACGGACTCGATCAGGTCGGCCAGGTAGAAGAGCGCGCCGGCACCGCGGTTGCCGGAGCCCGGCGCGCCCGCGCCCGCGCCCGTGCAGGTAGACACCTGCGGTTGGATCGCTCCCTGGGAGGACACGCGGTCGTCCCAGCAATTAGTTCCGGACCGGCTCACGAATTGCGTGCGATAGCCGAACGTCCTGTAGACGCTTTCGTCCTTGGCTGCATTGTTGATGTTCGTGTGCTGGCGCTGCGACACGAGCGCACCCTCAGCGTTGTACCGGTACGTCGTCAACGCGTCCGGGTTAGGCCCGATATCCTCCGTGGCGCCAGGCGTGCCATTCATCAGGCTCTTGCGCAGAACGAGACAGCGAGTGTTCTCCGGCTCGTCCGCGTCACACCAGGAGCTCGCGTTCTTGTCCCAGACGTATTGCGTTTGGCGAAGCGCGTTGATCGTGGTCGGGTCGGATGGATTCGACGAGGAAGGAGATCCCTCGTCGATCTGGGTCACCCGACCGAACGCGTCGATCCCCGAGTAGCGTACGCGCTGCCGCGACTGCACCACCGTCGGATCCCACTCCAGCATGCCGACGCGGTTCACATTCATGTACTCGGGCGCGGAGTCGTAGTGGTAGTCATACGTCGTCGTCTTGCCGCGCCGATCAGTAATGCTCGCGACAGCGCTCAACGTCGACACCATCGTCGATCCGCCGGCGACGGCTGCGTACGTGAACATCGTGGAGGAGTTCCTGCGGTCCTTCACCGAACAGATCTGGCCCGTTGTTCCGTCGCAGGTCGCCGTGCCGCCCTGAGCCTTGGTGACGTTGTGATATCCGTACTCGATCGTCTTCCCATCTGGATCGACGACCCGCACCAGGTACGGCGTCGCACCCACCATGACCCGGCAGTAGCGCGTGAGGCGGCCTGCCGGGTCCGTAAGCGTCATGTCGTTGGTCGCAGTGGTTCCGCAGGACGCTGCGTCGTGCGGGGCCGTGGCCAGGGTCATCGTCCGCGCCGACGTCGCGACGCGTGACTCGGTCACGAGGAAACCACCCGCCGTCGGGTAACTGTACGAGAACTCGTTCCCGGCGCCATCGAGCATGCTCCGCAGCCGTCCGACGGCGTCGTACTCCGTCCGCAACCGGTCGGGCCGCATGGCCGCGTACCCGACCACCGCCGCACCCGACGGAGCGGTGGACAAGGACGTGCACGGATCGGTGACACCGGCACCGGCCGTGACCGCGACGTATCGCCACAGCGAGAGGTGCACTCCCGCCGGAGCCGTGTATCGCTGATCGATGCACAGGTGCGTGTACCCGGTTGGGACGGTGATGGACTGCGCCGACAGCGCGTTCGCGGTACCGCCCGGGCCCGTGGGAACAACGCCGGCCGGGGCGAGGAGCAGCGGGGAGACGACAGCCGGCTGGAACAGGTGCTTGGTGCCGTCGCGGTCAACAAGCACGACACCGCCAGCACGGCTCGCCGCCTCGAGTGAAGGCACCTGCAGCCCTGCCCCCACGACGGCACCCGCTGTCGCCGAGAGCTCGCCGAGATTCAGCGTCCATCCCCGGCCGATCGCTCCTGGCAGCCCGATCACGCCGCTGTCCTGGCTGTTGTAGGTGCGTCGCGCCACGAACGCGAGGTCGCCGTGCGCCTGGATCGCCGTCGAGTCGGTCTGCTGCACGACCAAGTTGCCGTTGCCCATGTTGACCGACGCAGATCCCCCCGGGCTTGTGTCGTGGCGGTCGTACGACCACCAGTCCTCGAAGCCGAGGCCACCCTCGCAGGCAGGGACGAGCAGGTCGGACGCCGGCGAGGTTACGTATTTGTTGCCGTCGGCGTAGACCGCCGCGACGGTCGCCGCTGCCGCCGGAACTCTGGTTGGCCCGCACCCCCGGACGCTCGTCGCGGTGAGGGGAAACTCGAACGTCGCGGTCCCGGCTGCGGCTAGCGGCGCTCCCGTGACCGTTGCGACGTCGGAGGCCGCACAGGTCGTGCCGGCCGGACACGCAGCCCCGTTCATCGTCGGCACCGAAACAGTTCCGTCGGCCGGCGGCGGCACCACCGCTTCGACTTTCACGGACGATGACGGATCGTTGTTCGTGACGGTCAGCTTGAGCTTGGTCGACTGGCCGGTGGCGAAGCCCAGAGCCCCGGAAGGCGGCGCGTCGACCAGCTGCCACGTTGCCGTCGGCGCGTACCTGGGCAACGCGAACCAGCCTTGACTGTCAATCGAGATGTTGATGGAGGCGGTGTGCGACTTGATCGTGACCGTGCCGTCGGCGGCCGGCTGGACGATGACCAACTGCTGCCTCGTACCGGAGGTAGATGTTTGAATGGTTGAGATCCCGGGTGGCTCGGGAAAGTCATGGTCGTAGACGTTCACCCAGCCGTTCGACGTCGAGTTCTGCGTTATGACATTGAGGGCAACCGCCGCGACCCCGCTGGTCGGGATGCCACCCCAACCGAAGACCTTGACGTTGACGGAGCCGCCGTTCGACAGCGGCGTCGTCATGGACGGGCTCCCGCCACCGGTGATCGTGCTGAAGATGCGCTGCGGATTCAGCGCCGTGTATGGCTGGAACCCCGAGGACCCTTGCGGCGTGTAGTAACCGATGATCTCAACGAGCACATCAACAGAGCCAGCGGCGTTGTAGATGCTGATCGCACCGTTGGACCCGATCTTGGTCGTGACAAGTTGGCTGAACGTGCTCGCTGCATTGAGCGTACTGACTGGTCGGCTCACGCCAGAGGCCCAGACCGTCAGGTACGTCTCGGTGCTCGGATTCACCGCGGTGACATTCACCACGAGGGAGGAGATGTCGGCCGCGTTCGTCGGCAACCAGCCGGCTCCGGCGATGGCGACGTTTCGTGTCGCTGCGGCCGTGATCTGACCGCCGACTTGCCGGGTGTCGAGAATGCGCGTCGGTGTTCCGAGCCGCAGCATCCCGCCTGACCCGTTGTCGACCGTCGTCGAGAACCAGCCTTGGACGTCGAGGACCATGTCGACCCCGACCGATGTGCGGTTGAAAAGAGTCACCGAGCCGTTCGTGCCGACCTTGACGATCGCGGTGTTGCTCATGCCTTGACCCGATACGAACGACAGCGTCGAGGCGCTCGGCGTCGCGATGCCTGACGGATAGACGACCATCGAGCCGGATGCGGACGGTGCTACGGCGACGACGTCGACGACCACCGCCGCGACGCCCGTGGCCGGGACGCCGAGGCGCCCCGTGACGACGACGGACACGGACCCCTGCGCCGGCACGTCGGCCGCACTGGTCTGCCCAAGGCCAGTTCGCGTGTCGAGCATCCGCACCGAGGTCATCGGGTTGTAACGACCGCCGGCAGTGGTACCAGGGAGCGCGACGGCATAGTCAGGATCGAGTTCCACGGGGAACTGATGGTTGTCGAGCCACTGCTCGTCGACCGAGCTTCGAACGACGTACCCGCCGACTTCGGCCGTCACCGTCTGGTGGGCGCTGTCCGGCTCCTTGCGCACGCCGGTGCCTCCGGCCGCCGATTCGTACGCGTACGCGCGGGTTACCTCCAAGCGGGTCTGATCCCCGGAGCCGAGCTCGTAGGAACCCTGACCGTCGTCGCTCAGGCCGAGCAAAGCGCCATCGGGGTCCGCGACGAAGAGCGAGATGGCGCGCAGCGCGTGCGGGCTCTTGAGGATGAGACGCTGCGTGACGCCGAGGTCGCCGACGTCGAAACGCAGGTCGGTGTCCGGCGCCACGTCGTCGAAGACGACGGTGTTGGCGTCGATGCGCGGGGTGTTGATAGTCAACGGCGTGCGCGCAGAGATCACTACTCGGCCCTCGGGCATCGCCAGTTCCACTAGTCGGTTCGCGTTGTTGCCGAAGCGCACGACGACGGTGCCGTGGTTCGCGACGACCGGCCAGTCCGGGTCGTCCGTCGTCGCCAGCAGTTGTTCGGGCTTGAGACCAAGTGGCACCGCGCGCGCCGGTGGCGCGTCCGGGAGCGACGCCTCAACGCTTGCGTTAGGCGCCGCCGGCAATGCTTGTCGAGGCCCCCGAGCCGGAAGAGTGGGCCCGTCGGCGGCGGGCGCGGTGGCCCCGGTAACGCCGACGGTAGGTTCCGCGACGTCGGCGGCGGATACCGGCGCGGTCAGCGCGGGCAGTACCGAAGCACCACCGCTGATGACCGCAGAGGCGACGAGGACAGCAACACAACGCCGAACAGACACGCTTGACTCCCCGGTGAATTGGCACGTTCGGCTAGCCAACCCCACCTCACATCGTCGGCTCCATGGCGAATGTGCGTCATTTGCACGACGGTAGGTGACTATCGCCCAGAGCGATGCGGGTCACCTGGTTCTGAACTCGCACATGAGCGGGATCCCTGTGGTACCCGCGCGCGCAGAGTCAGAGACCGACGTTGCGCGGTGGTTCGGCCGCCGCCGGCAGCCCCCGCGTAGCCCTATGGTGCGGAACGAAAGCCGACGCCCGGACTCGAACCGGGAACCTGCCGATTACCAGCGCGATCCTGGCGGTGCCGGCTGGTGTCGCCGGATGCCGTCTGAGCACGTCAGGTGCACTGCCCGGTCCTTCTCAATGTCGTCGCGTTGCGGCGCTACTTGTCTGGTTTGCCATCCCTCCGCCAGCGCCGAGAGCCCGTCTCGACAGGAGACGGGGCCAGCGGGCCGCGCCCGGTCGCAGCGGGACAGGACGACCGAGGGCGGACTCCGGGGTGACCGACGGCAGTCGGCGTGGCGCTCAGTCGACCGACCTCGCGTCATCCAGCCCGCCAGGCTCAGCATCGCCGGCGACGGACACAACTGCTGCCGGACGGCGAGCGTCGAGGTCGCCTTGAGCCAGACGATCACGTCCATTGTTGACGCCGAGGACGCGGGGCTGGTCGTGCCGACGCACGGTCGGGGCGTGCTGTCGTCGATGTCGATGTTCGGGGTTGTTGTCGTCGTGGTCGACCCGCTTCCAACGCGTCAGCTGAGCGGCTCGGCCAGCGCGACGAGAATGCCTTCGGGGCCGCGGACATAGCAGAGCCGGTAGCTGTCCTCGTACTGCACCACCTCGCCGAGAAGCTCGGCGCCGTGGGCGCGCAGGCGGCCGAGGACCTCCTCGATGTCGTCGACGGCGAACATGATGCGACGGATGCCCAGCATGTTCGCCGGTGCGTTCGGCTGCCCGCCGACCGCCTTCGGCGTGTGGAACTTCGTCAGCTCCAGCCGGCCATGGCCGTCCGGAGTCCGCACCATGGCGATGTCGGTTCGAACACCGTCGAGTCCGACGATGCGGTCCACCCACGGTCCCTCGACCGTCGCCTCGCCCTCCGGCTCCAGACCGAGCTCGACGAAGAACGCGACAGCGGCTTCGAGGTCGTCGACAACGATGCTGACGTTGTCCATCCGCAGGATCGTCATGTCGTCAACCCTAGGGCAGGATCTCCACGTACCCGTCCGTTCCGTTCACGCGGATCCGCTGCCCGTCCCGGATCAGCCGCGTGGCATGTTCCACCCCCACGACGGCGGGCAGGCCGTACTCCCGCGCGATCACCGCGCCGTGGGTCATCAGGCCCCCGACCTCTGTGACAAGGCCCGTGACCGCGACGAACAGGGGCGACCAGCTGGGGTCCGTGTGCGCCGTGACCAGGATGTCGCCGGGATCGAGATCGGCCCGCGCCATGTCCAGGACGACGCGGGCCCGCCCTTCGACGGTCCCGGCAGAGACCGCCAGGCCGACCAGCGCACCAGTCGGCACGTCGTCGCGCCGGTACGCACCGGCGACGGTCTCCCCGTCCGAGGTGAGCACCCGGGGTGGCGTGAGCGCCTGATACGACCTGAACGCGGCCCTGCGCCGGCCGATGAGATCGTCGTCGACCTGGTTCGTGCGCGCGACGTCGTGCAGCTCTTGGAACGTCAGGAAGAAGATGTCTTCCTTCTCACGAAGCACGTCGGCGTGGACCAGGCGCTCGGCCTCGTCCAGTAGGGCCTGCTTGTACACGAAGTAGCGACTGACCATGCCGTACTTCGGATACTCGCGGTACCCGATGAAGGTCCGGACGAGGTCGATCATCCGCTTGGTCTCCTCGGCCTTCCGGTCCCCGTCCGGCAGGGCCCGCAACCGCTCCAGCAAGTCCTGTTCCTTCTCCCACGCCTCCCGCCGCCCTTGCTCGAAGCGGCGCGCGCCGGCGCCCGGCTCGAAGTTCCTGACGTTGCCGAGGATCACCGGCAGGAGCGTGGTGGGGCGTTCGCTCCAACGCGGCCTGGTGATGTCGATCTCGCCGACGCAGCGCATGCCGTACGTGTCGAGGAAGGCGCGAATGGCGTCGCGCGCCTCTGCTCCCCCTTCGAGCTTGTCGAGCTCGTCCAGGAACTCGTCGTCCTCGACACGTTCGAGGAAGGCCGCAACCTCTGGATGGGCGCGGATGACGTCGGCGACGTCGAGGAGGGCGAGCCCCATCTCGGAGGTGACGTTGTGCGGGACGGACCGGGTGAGCGTGTCGGCGGCGTTCTTCTCTCCCAGCCACGCGTGCAGCTGCTCGTTGAGCCACCACGTCGCTTCCATCGCCGACATGAACACCTGATGGCTCCGCGGATCGAACAGCAGCCGCTTGAGCTCCTGGATGTCGGCCAGGACGAAGTCGAACAGCCCAGGTCCTGACTTCGTGCTGATGTCGCGTCTCAGTGCGGCGACGGATGCCTGGTTGCGCTCGATGAGCTCGGTGACGATCGCCGGGTCCGTCTCGATCGGGTCGGGCTCACTTGCCAGTGGCGGGGCGGGACCGTCGTCCGGAAGGGACGGAATGAAGTCGCCACGGTCGAGGACCGTCTGCAGGGCGTCCCGGACCAGCGGCTCGGACCTCCCGATGAGCTCCAGGAGGCCGGCGCGGGTCGTCGGCGACGCGAGGCGCTGGGTGACGTCGACGAACAGCCGGCCACCGGCCTCGTGCATCGGCGGGCCCGCGGTCAGCTTCCAGAAGGAGAGCCCCAGGGGCTTCATGGCGTCGGTCATCATCTGCTGATGACCGACGGAGACGTAGACGTGATTGTCTCGGTCGCCGGCCGCGGGGATCGGGAACAGCGTGGTGATCGGCCTGCTCTGGACGATCTGGAAGTCGTCGTCGACCAGGCACCATTCGATGTCCTGCGGGCAGCCGAAGTGCGCTTCGATCTGCCGGCCCAACTGCGCGAGCCGCACCACCTGCGTATCCGTCAACGCCGGCTGCTCCTGCCGCTCCGGCTCGATCGGCTCCTCCCTCGTTCCGCCTGCCGGCGAGGCGTGGACGGCAAGCCGTTTCGAGCCGACCGTTGTACCGACGACTTCGTCGTCCCGCACCGTGTAGACGTCCGCGTTCACCCGGCCCGAGACCAGGGCCTCGCCGAGGCCGAAGCTGGCCTCGATCGTCGCGACCTTGCGGTTCGAGGTGACGGGGTCGGCTGTGAACAGGACGCCGGCCACCTGCGCGAAGACCATCTGCTGGACGACCACGGCCATGCCGACCTGCCGGTGGTCGAAGCCGTTCCGCAGCCGGTAGGTCACGGCCCGCTCGGTGAACAGCGAGGCCCAGCACCGGCTGACGTGCTGGAGGACCGCAGCCGGCCCGACGACGTTCAGGTACGTGTCGTGCTGGCCCGCGAAGGAGGCTCCCGGCAGGTCCTCCGCCGTTGCGCTGGATCGGACGGCGCAGGCGGCTCGCTCGCCGAGCCGTGCGAGCGACGAGGTGATCGTTACCGCGAGATCGTCGGGGATGACGACTGCTTCGAGGCTCCGTCGGATCTCCGCGCTGAGCGCGCGAATCGCCTGGTGGGCGTCCGGGCGCAGTTGCGACAGCCGCTCGAGCCGGTCGCCGATCGACGTCGCTTGCGCCATGACCCGCCGGAACGCCTCCGTCGTGACGCAGAACCCGGCCGGCACGCGGATGCCTTCGATCCGCGAAAGCTCGCCCAGGTGCGCGCCCTTGCCGCCGACGAGCGCGACCTGGGTCTGGTCGATCTCCCGGAGATCCAGCACGTCGGTGTCCACGCGATGACCTCTTCCCATGGTGCCCGATTCTGCGGCACCATCGAGGTGTTGCCGCAAGACCCTGGGCGCGGTACCGCTAGAGCCGCCTCGCCAGGGTCGGAACCACGATCGCCGCGGCGACGGTGTGCAGCATGATCAGGGTGGCGGCGGAGCCGGCATCGAATCCGAACGTGAGATCCGGGACGAAGGACAGCGCGGTCAGGGTGACCACTGTCCGCACGAACGTGGCCCGCGGCCGTCGCGCCTTACGCGCCATGACGGCGGCGATGCCGACGCCGAGGAGCGAGAAGACCAGCGTCAGTTGCGCGAACCCGGCGATCGGGATGCTCGCGCCCGTGCTGCCCGCGAACGAGACGCCGGCGGCCGACGCGGTCGCCGCAAGGACGGTCGTGGCGACCGAGGCCACGACGGCAGCGGCGACTCCGTGCCTCCATACCGGCTGCCGCTCGGCCGCGGGCGTCGGCGCGCCGGGGGTCGTACGGGTGGGGATCTGCATGGTGGTGGACATGTCGCGCTCCGTTCCCTCCGCGGGGTGCCCGATGCGACCCGCGCATGCCCCTCCACGAACGGCCGCGTACGGATCCGACAGGTCGCGAGAACCCGATCGCGAGACTTCTGTGGCAGGTTGTCGTATCGGCGGGATGCCGTTCGTGGTGGGAGTAGCAGGCGGTCATCGGGACCGCCCGGAACTGAGGAGAAGTGCGATGACGCACTACTTGATGACCGTGCACGGCCCCGCCGAGATGGACGAGTACGGCAACTACGGCTCCAAGGAGGAGATGGAGGAGGCGTTCGCCGCGACCGGCGCCTTCAACGACAAGCTGCGCGCCGATGGCTACTGGGTCTTCGCCGGTGGGCTTCAGTCGGCGTCGACCGCGACCGTCGTCGACGGCCAGGGTGAGACGCCGGTGATGACCGACGGCCCGTACCTCGAGACCAAGGAGGTCATCGGCGGTTTCTGGGTCATCGACGCGCCCGACCTCGACGTGGCGCTCAAGCTCGCGGCCGAGGGCTCCAAGGCGTGCCGGGGCAAGGTCGAGGTCCGTCCGTTCGACGGCCTCGCCTGAGCCGGCCCGAACGACGACTGATCGCGATGCAGGGCGGAACGGCGGCCGTCGAGCGGGTCTTCCGCGAGGAGTACGGCCGCCTGATCGCCTCACTCGTCCGCCGCTTCGGTGACATCGACATCGCCGAGGAGGCGGCGGGTGAGGCGCTCATGGCCGCGTTGGAGAAGTGGCCGGAGTCCGGCGTACCTCCCAACCCCGGCGGCTGGCTCACCACCACCGCGGGCAACCGCGCGATCGACCGGATCCGCCGCGAGAAGCAGCGCGACGCGAAGCACCTGGCGGCCTTCATGTACCACGACGACACGCCCCACGAGCACACCGGACCGGTCGAGGACGACCGACTGCGGCTGCTGTTCACCTGCTGCCACCCGGCGCTCGCGCCGGAGGCGCGGATCGCGCTGACGCTCCGCCTCCTCGGTGGGCTGACGGTGGCTGAGATCGCGCAGGCGTTCCTCGTCCCCGAGACCACGATGGCGCAGCGGATCACTCGGGTGAAGAAGAAGATCGCGGCGGCGAAGGTGCCCTACCGGGTGCCCGAGGCCGCCGACCTCCCCGAGCGGCTCGGCGGCGTGCTGGCCGTACTGTTCCTCGTCTTCAACGAGGGCTACCTCGCCACCGGCGACGGCGACCCGGTGCGCGCCGAG
>JAVEEC010000014.1 GCA_030840645.1 Frankiaceae bacterium | reverse complement strand
CCCCCCCCGCCGCCGGGTCCAGGTCGGCGAGGCGGTGGCAGCGCTTGTACCGCCGCCCGCTGCCGCACCAGCAGGAGTCGTTGGCCGCCAGAGTCGTCGTGGTCACGTCACCAGGGTACCTACCCGGCGACGGTGCGCCTCCTGCGGTACGCCAGCCCCGCCATGATCCCGCCCACGACCGCGCCGAGACCGGCCGCCGCCGGGATGCCGACCTTCGCGGCTTTGCGGCCGGTGCGGAAGTCGCGGACCTCCCACCCGTTCGCGCGGGCGTGCTCGCGCAGCTCCGAGTCCGGGTTGACCGCCACCGGGCGGCCGACGAGGGAGAGCATCGGGATGTCGTTCGCCGAGTCGCTGTACGCGGCGCACCGCGCCAGGTCCAGCCCCTCCCGGGCGGCCAGCGCGCGTACCGCCTCGGCCTTCGCCGGACCGTGCAACGGCTCCCCGACCAGCCGCCCGGTGTACCGCCCGCCCTCCACCTCCGACACCGTGCCCAGCGCGCCGGTGAGGCCGAGCCGGTGGGCGATGATGTTCGCCAGCTCGACCGGCGTGGCCGTGACCAGCCAGACGCGCTGGCCGGCGTCCAGGTGCTGCTGCGCCAGCGCCTTCGTGCCGGAGTAGATCCGCCCCGCCATCAGCTCGTCGTAGATCTCCTCGCCGTAGCGAACGATCTCCTCGACCTCCCGGCCCGCCACGAAGCCGAGCGCGGCCTCGCGCGCCTGGAGCATCGCGCCGTGACGTTCCGTGCCCCCGACGCGGAACACGAGCTGCTGCCAGCCGAACCGTGCGAGGTCGCGCGCCGTGAACAGCTTCCGTGCAACGAGGCCCTTGGCGAAGTGGTAGATGCTGGCGCCGACCATCATCGTGTTGTCGCAGTCGAAGAACCCGGCCGCGGTCCTGTCCTCCGGCACCGCCAGCGCCGCCTCGACCTCGGCCGCCGCCGCCGACGCGGCGCCGGTCAGGACCGCGCTGACGGCCTTGTCCTCTGCCTTCCGTCTGAACACGTCGGCGAGCCTAGAGCAGGCCTCCCGCGTTCTGTGCAGGATCTCCGCCGGTCGCAGGCGTGGTGATCTTCACAGAACGACTCGGGCGCGACAGGCCGAAGGCCCCCCGCGGAGAGCGGGGGGCCTTCGGATGGTTCGGGTGGTGCGTGGTGTTACGCCTCCACCGTGCGGCGGCGGCGGGCGACCAGGGCCGCACCCGTCAGGCCGGTGCCCAGGAGCGCGAAGAGCGGGAGCTCGGCGCCCGTGCGGGGCATCGTCTTGTCCGTCTCCGGGTTCTTGATCTGCGGCGTGTTCGGGGTCTTGACGTTCTTGCCCTGCGCCGCGTTCACCGCGGTGCCGGCCGGGACGAGCTGGACGAGCACCAGGGGCTTGGCCGCGTGGAGCGGGTTGACCGCGATGGCGACACCGTCGGAGCTGGAGGACGCGAACTGACCGGCCGGGTCGACCTCGCTCTTCTTCTCGCCCTGGATGATCTGGACGCCGGCGGTCGCCAGGACGCCGTTGATGGTGGCGATCACGGTCTTGACCGCGTCCTGGGCCGCGGCCGGCAGGTCCTGGCCGAGGAGCGTGCCGCTGAGGCCGTCCTTGGTCAGGCTCAGCTCGAGCTGGTTCGCGACCTTGACGTGGGCGATGGTCGTGCGGGTGTCGGCCGCGGCCGCGCCCTTGACGCCGTTCGCCGAGGAGACCGACTCGGTCTTGACGGTGTCGACCGTCACCAGGCCGCCGAGGATGTTCAGGCCGCCGACCAGCGAGGTCGCCTTGGCCGTGACCATCGCGCCGGAGCGGGTGATGTCCGAGGTCGACTTCAGCAGGCTCAGGTCAACGAGGCTGGTGTCGGCGCTGATGCTGCCGAGCGTCGTGCGCAGCTGCGTGACGAGGTCCATGAGCTTGTCCTTGACGACCTGCGCCTCAGCGGCCACGGGGGCCGCCGCGCCGTCCGCGGCGTCGTTCAGGGCGCTGATCGCCGAGTCGAGGCTCTGGCTGAGGGTGTTCTGCCCGTCCTGGACCGAGCTGTTCAGGGAGCCGAGGACGTTGGTCAGCTCGGACTTCATCGGGAGGTTCAGGCCGCTGAGGCCGACGTGGAGGTCCAGCAGCGACGAGCTCGACGCGCTGGTCAGGCCGGAGGTGGCGCTGTCCGGCGCGACGCTCGACGCGATCTGGCCGGCACCGACCTTGATCAGGCCGTTGACGTCCTGCGCCAGGATCGCGTCGTTCGCGGAGGACTGGCCGTCGAGGCTGGCCTTGACCTTGCGGCCGAGCAGGGTGTCGAGGCCGACGACGTTGCCGTTGCCCAGAACCGCGTTGGCGACCGAGGTCACCTTGGTCGGCTGCTTGCCGGTCTCACCCTGGGTCAACGAGATGTCCTGGGTGAGCTGCGTGAGCCCACCGATGACCGGCACGTTCGCCGGGATCGGCGAGGGCAGGTTGATCTCCAGGTGGATCGCGGTCCCCTCCGCGGTGCCGCCGAACACGGCCGGTACGGCGACCGGGTTGGCGCCGGCCGTACCGGTCGCGGCGACGACAAGGGTGCCGGTCGCGAGGGCGAGAGCGGTGAGCCGCGCCCCCCGGCTGTTGAACTTGGCCATTCCCGACCTCCGAGTGTTGCCGGCCATCCCCAGCCAGCGCGTGAGTGAGTCTGTGTGTCGTGGGTGGTACGACGTAGCCCACAACGACTAGTTGATCGGTGGGGTTACGGGCTCGCTTGACATTTTTTCTAGGGCAGGACCGGCCAAAAGGGACAGAACCGGACGCCACTGTGTACGGAGCGTAGCCAACGATGGGACCTAGGTCCTGGTTCGTCCCGGTGTGCCGCGCCGCCCGGTGACCGGACTAACGAACGGGCGCGGGCGTCCCGGGAACGAGCGGCGCACCGGCCGCGGGCAGCGTCGGCAGCGTCGGGAGTGGCGTCGGCAGCACCTTGTCGACGTCGTCGATGACCGACTCGACGGGCGAGGCGACCGGCGAGGGCACCTGCGACGGCAGCGGGTAGTGGCCGGGGTCCGACGGGCTCGGCGTCGGCTGCGGCGAGGTCGGCTCCGACGACGTCGGGCTCGGCGTGGGCGTCGGCTGCGGAGCGGGCGCCGGGCTCGGCTCGTCCGTCGCCGTCGGGTCGCCGGGGCAGGTGCAGGGAACGGGGCCGAGCTCGTCGTAGCTCGGCGTCGCCGTCGGGGTGGGGGCGTTGTCGCCGGGCGTCGGCGCGGGCGGCCGGACGGGCGCGCACTGCTCGCCGCAGGTGCCGACCGCGATGAGCTGCGTCGCGCGCAGGTTGAGGTTGCTGACGAGGGCCAACGACGCCTCGGCGTCGTCGTGCGCGTCGGCGGGCAGCGCGTCGATCAGCTGCGCGAGGTGGTCGCGCTGGCGGAGCGTGAAGTCGCGGACGACCGCGAGCACCCTGTCGCCGCCGCCGTTGTCGGTGTACGCCGTGAACAGCAGCCGGGTGCCCTCGCGGGTGTCGGTGTCCATGGCGTGCAGCGCGGAGCTGACCTTCGCGGACTGCGTGCCGCCGAACGCCACGGTGATCTGGCCGGAGCCCGCCGGCGCCGGCGCCAGCGGCGCCATCGCGAGCTTGGTGTGCACGAGGTCGGCGACCTCGTGCAGCCGGGTCTCGGCGTGCTGCAGGTGGCGCTTGCCGCGGTTGACGTCGTTGCGGGCGAGGCTGACCTGGGCGCTCTCGGCCGTGCGCTTGACGCCGTAGAGCGCGTCGCCGGGGAGGGAACGGCTCGCGGCGACGCTGACCCCGGCCGCGCCGACGACGACGGCCATCGAGGCGGCGAGGCCGGCGATCGCCTTCTGGACCCGCCAGCCCTCGACCCAGGTCCGCGCCCGGTCCAGCGGCGACGGTGCGGTCACGGCGACGGGAGCGACGGTGGCGACGGCGACGAGGCGCTGCCGCAGGGTGTCGCGGAACGCGGGGGTGGCGCCGAGCGGCACGGCCGCGAGGCCCTGCGCGAGGGAGAGTAGGGGGGCGAGCGCCGGGTCGCGGCGCGCGGAAGCGACGCCGCGGCCCTCGAGGGCGGCGGCGAACTCCTGCGCGAGCCTCGCCTGTCGGCGCTTCACCGGAGTGCCTCCTTCCGCTGGCCCAACGACACCCGACGGGGAGAGTTACGGGGGTGGGTCCCGGTTTCCTGCCGATTCGGACGGAGCGTCACAGGATCAGCTCCTTCGGCAGCATCCGGCCGAGCGTGCGGACCGCGCGGTACTGCAGCGCCTTGATGGCGCCCTCGGTCTTCTCCATCGCCTGGGCGGTCTCCAGGACCGACAGCCCCTGGAGGAACCGCAGGACGACGCACTCCTGCTGCTCGCTGTTCAGCCTCTTGACCGCGTCGAGGAGGGCGGCGTTGGTGATGCCGTCCAGCACCTCGGACTCGGGCCCGTCGGTGGCCCGGTCGGCGTCGAGCATGTCGGCGGTCGTGACCTCGAGCCGGAAGCGGCCGGACTTGTAGTGGTCGGCGATGATGTTGCGCGCGATCGTGATCAGCCAGGCGGCGAAGTCGCGGCCCTGCCACTCGAACGTCCCGATCCGCCGCAGCGCGCGGAGGAACGTCTCGCTCACCAGGTCCTCGGCGAGCGCCTTGCCGCCGACGCGGTAGTAGACGTAGCGGTAGACGAGGTCGAGGTAGCGGTCGTACAGCGCGCCGAACGCGTCCGCGTCGCCGGCCTGCGCCCGCGCGACCAGGTCGACGACGTCGCCGCGGTCCGGCTCCTCGTCCGGCTCCGCCGGGACCGCCACCGGGAACGACGCGGCGGGGCGCAGGGGCACGACGTTGCCCAGGTTGCCGCCGCGCGAGCCGGGGATGCCGAGCGGCCCCTCGCCGAACGCCGCGACCGGCTCGGTGTGGTACGCCAGGAGCTGGGAACGCAGCTCGTCGAAGCCGCCCAGGCGGGAGCGCGGTCGGCTCAACGCACTGCCCCGGTCACCGCAGCACTCCCGCGACGCTCAGCCCGGCCGCGACGACGATCGCGAGCAGCAGCAGCAGCACGCCGACGGCGGTCTGCGTACGCATCGCGAAGCCTCCTGGCAGGGCGGCTGGTCGGTGGGGAGCAGCCCATGGTGAGGCCAGTCCTTCCGATTCGTCCAGAATCGGACACCGTTCAGTGTCGGGTGTCGGGCGGCCGATCTTGAACGGCACGCGCCGGATCAGGTGTCGCCGGCCAGTTCCAGGGTGAGCCGGGAGATCTGGCGCTCGAGCTCGGTCAGGCCGTCGATCTTGCCGAGGCAGAGCGTGACGCCGACCTCCTTCGCGGCCCGTTCGATGACCGCGTCGAGGTAGGCGGTGTAGAGGATCACGGCCTGCGCGGGCCGGATCTCCTTGATCCTGCGGGTGGCCTCGAGCCCGTCGATGCCCGGCATCTTGAGGTCCATCACGATCACGTCGGGGTTGCTGCTCTCGACGAGGTCGACGGCCTCGTCGCCGCTCGCGGCCTGGGCGACGACGGAGAAGCCGTCGAGCTCCAGCATCTCGGCGAGCATCGTCCGGACATGGTCGGTGTCGTCCACCACCATGACCCGTACACCCACGTGTCGCACCTCCGTCGTACGCTCGCTCGGTGGCCCAGACTCTCGCCGCTCGCGGCAGCGGTGGCAACCCCGGCACGCGGCCGCCGCGCGCCCGCCGGCGGCGCCGGCGGTTCCCCGTCATCCGGTGGACGCTGCTCGCTGCGCTGATCGGCCTAACGTCGTTCGTCGGGGGCATGCTCGCGGCCCCGATCGACCTCACCGTGGCGCAACGGTTGCCTGCCGCGCTGCTTCTTGACTCGAGCGAACGTTACTTCGCGTCGATCCGCGCACCCGAGATCCGCGAGGACGTCCCGAAGTCCGCGATCCCCGAGCAGATGCGCAACGCCATCATCGCGGCCGAGGACGAACGCTTCTTCCAGCACAAGGGCGTCGACCCGATCGCGATCATGCGCGCGGGGTACCGCGACGTCTTCAACTCGTCGCGGCAGGGCGGGTCGACCATCACCCAGCAGTACGTGAAGAACATCTACGTCGGCCACGAGCGCACGGCGTTGCGGAAGATGCGGGAGGCGCTGCTGGCCTACCGCGCCGAGCAGAAGTTCGGCAAGGAAGAGATCCTCATCCGCTACCTCAACAGCGTCTACCTCGGCAACGGCACCTACGGCGTGCAGGCCGCGAGCAAGTACTACTTCGGCGTGCCGATCAAGGACCTCGCGCTGGACCGGGCGAGCGGGCGGCGGTCGCCGCTCATCGAGCTGGCCCGCGCGGCGATGCTCGCGGGCATCGTCTCGGCGCCGTCGGCGTACAACCCGGTCCGCAGCTTCCAGCGGGCGAAGGAGCGGCAGTTCTACGCGCTCGAACGCATGTCCGCCAACGGCTACATCACCCCGATCGACGCCTCGCGGGCGTACGCGCTGCCGCTGGCGCTGGCCAAGCTGCGGCCGCCCGCCGAGGCGACCGAGGCGCCGCTGTTCACCGACATGGTGCAGGCCCAGCTGAAGGAGACGCTGCCGGCCGACGACCTCTACCGCGGCGGCCTGCGGATCAAGACCACGCTCGACCTGCTGATGCAGCGGGCCGTGGAGCAGTCGGTCTACGGCGTGCTGCCCGGCCTCGACCCGGCCAGCCCCGACCCGGCCGAGCCGGACGCGGCGGTCGTCGTGATCGACCCGCGCAACGGCGACCTCAAGGCGGTCTTCTCCAGCAGGTACACGCGTGGCGGGTTCAACCTCGCGACGCAGGCCAAGCGTTCGACGGGCTCGGCGATCAAGCCGTTCACCCTCGCGGCGGCGCTGGAGAACGGCCGGACGCTGGACACCGTCTACCGCGGCCCCAACTGCCTCACGATCGTGCCGGGACCGAAGTCGGCGGGCGGGTACCGGCCGTGCAACGCCGAACGCAGCGAGAACGGCAGCTACACGCTGCGCCGGGCGCTCGCGCAGTCCGTCAACACCGTCTACGCCAAGCTCGCCTACGACGTCGGCACGACCAAGGTGAAGGCCGTCGCCGAGGCCGCGGGGATGGCGCCGGCGAGCGGCATCGGCACCAACCCGGCGATGGCCCTCGGCGTCGAGGTCACACCCATCTCCGTTGCGCAGGCGTACGCGACGCTCGCGGCGGGTGGCGTCCGCCGCGACGTCCGCATGATCGTGGAGGAGCGGCGCAACGCCGACACCAAGAAGACGTTCAGCGGCGTCGAGGTGTTCAAGGCCGAGGGGTCGCCGAAGGGGCGCCAGGTCATCCCGAAGGCCGTGGCCGACCAGGTCGTCGACGCGATGTACGACGTCGTCGAGCGCGGGACCGCCCGCGTCGCCCGGCAGAAGGACGTCCGGGTGTTCGGCAAGACCGGGACGACCGACAACTACACCAACGCCTGGTTCGCCGGCTGCAAGCCGGACCTCTGCGTCGTGACCTGGATGGGCTACAAGTCCGGCAACAAGCCGATGCGGAACATCCACGGCACGTCGAAGGTCTACGGCGGCACGTTGCCGGCCCGGGTGTTCAGCGGGTTCTTCGCCAAGTACGCGGACCTCAAGGCCGCCGAAGCGACCAAGGAGAGCGTCGTCGCGTCGGTCGCGCCGACCGCGTCGCCGGCCCGGCGCCGTACCCCGTCGCGGACGCCGACCGCCGCCGTGGCGCCGACCCCGACCAGGACGCCGTCGCGCACGCCACCGCCGTCGCCCACCGCGACCGCCACCCCGTTGCCGACGGGCACGCTACCGACCGACTCCGCCAGCCCGACCCCCACCGCGACCGGTCCGGGCCCGTAGGTCCGGGGCCGCAGGCCCGGGACCCACGCGTGCCCGCGCGTTCTGTGCAGCCCACGCGCCCCCTCTTGAGCGTGGTGATCTTCACAGAACGAGTCGGGCGGCGGCTAGCGGGGGAGCAGGATCCGCCCGGTCCGCAGGTACGTCACCGCGAGGTCGAGCGCGCCGACCGGGCGGCTCTTGCGGTACAGCCGCCACGCGGCGTTGATCCGTACGGTGGCGGGCACCACACGCACGGCGGGCTTGCGGGGCGGCGCCTTCGGCGCGACGAGCGGCTTGCGCGGCGCGCTGCGGCTGGCCCGCGCCGGCGTGCGCCGCACGACCGTCTTCTTCGGCCGGGGGGCGACGTACGTCGCGCCGGTCGGCCGGCGGAACACCTCGGAGACGTAGAGCTGCCCGTCGCTGCCGCGGGCCGTGCCGATGCCGACCTCGGTGAACGACGTGCTGAGGATGTTCGACCGGTGCTCGGAGGAGTTCATGAACGCGTTGTGGATCGCGGAGACGCTGCCGCCCATGCCGACGTTCTCGCCGATCGAGCGCCAGTTGGAGACTTCGTTCCCGAGGTTGCCGTTGTGGTAGATCGTGTGCGCCGCGGCCATCCGGCCGGCCTGCCGGCGGGCGACCGCGGCGAGCTCGGAGCGCACGGCGTACGCGCCGACGCCGTACGAGGAGCGGGCGCCGTTGGTCCTGGAGACGAACTCGGAGTCCGGGCTGGCCGACGCCGAGGGACCGGCACTGACGGCGAGGACCACGGTGAGCAGCACGGAGACTCGTCCGAACGACCGGCGCACTGGGAATACCTCTATGGGATCGGGCCGGTCCCCGCGCTCGCGCACGGGGTCCAGCGGCGTGCGAAACGTAACGGCCGCGTCCGGGGAAAGTGACGCGCCCAGTCCCACCTTGACGCCCGACCATGCCAGACCGTTAGCCCGAACGCCAGTCGCACCACCCGAAAAGCCCCACCTGGATTGACCAGGTGGGGCTGCTCCGTTCGGGCTACTGCTCCGGGTCGTGCGGGTGGCTCGGGTCAGCCGAGCGTGGACATCACCTGGAGGTAGGTGACGACGTGGCCGAGGGCGCCGACCGAGCCCCTGCGGTCGGCGAGGGCGCGGGCCTTGACCAGGCGCGCGTTGAGCGCGACGCGCGGGTCGACGGCCTTGGCGACCGGCCGGGCAACAGGCCTGGCGACGGGGCGGGCAACGGACCTGGTCGTGGTGTGCCGGACGACCGGGCGGTACGCCGGCTTGTGCACGGTGACCTTCGGCCTCGGCTTCGGCGCCGGGGCCGGCGCCGGTCCTGCGCTGCTGCGGGACGGCTTGCGGAAGACCTCGGTGACGTAGAGCGTGCCCTTGTCGTCGAACGCCGTGCCGATGCCGACCTGGGTGAAGTCGCCGTCGAGGATGTTCGCGCGGTGGGGGGCACTGTTCATGAACGCGTTGTGGATGTCGGAGACGCTGCCGCCCATGCCGACGTTCTCGCCCACGGCCTGCCAGCCGGAGACCTCGTTCCCGAGGTTCGAGTTGTGGTAGATCGTGTGCTTGGCGGCCATCTCGCGGGCGTGCTTGCGAGCGATCGAGACCAGGTCGCCGGACACCGAGTAGGCACCCCGGCCGGCGCTGCCGCGCGCGGAGTTCGTCTTCGAGACGAACTGCGACTCCTCGCCGCTCGCGTGGGCGGCGGGGGCGATGGCGACCAGCGCGCCGAACGTGACGGTGGCGGCGGCGGCGAACGATGCGACTCGACGGAGCACGATGCGGACCTCTCGGCTGAGGGGCCCGAGGCGGCTGCCGCTCGTGGACGAGTCGGCGGACCAGGGACTGGCCGTTGACCCTTCGGCGGGCTGGCTGACTGCTGGTTGCAGTCCCATGCCTTTGCGAGCCGCGCTCGCGCGCGGTGTGCCTTTGTCGAGGTCGGCGGTCGTCTCGGAACGGTTGCGGTACGTGTATCGGCAGTGACAGAGGGTGACTTAACCCCTTCTGACTAGTTCTTTTTGGGCCGTTCGGCCCTCTACGGCTCCTGGTCGGCCCTGCTAGGCCGTGCGGAGCTCGGCAAGGGCGGCGACCGGGCGGCGCAGGCCGCACCGGGCGCCGAGCGCGAGCGCGCTGTCGGTCTCGATCAGCACGAGCGAGCGTTCCGCGGCGACCCGGCGGACCGGGTCGGTCTCCTCCCGGGGCGCGTCGGACGCGATCACGAGCGCCGCGACCGGCCGCCCGTCGGTGGCCGCCCGGACGGCGGCGCGGGCGCCGACGACGACGTTCGGCGGGATGTCGGGAACGGAGCGGGCACCGTGCGCCATCGGGGGTCCTCCTCGGGTCTCCCAAGACGTCGGCGGCGGGAGGAGCGGCGGTAGGGCCGAACGGAGCAACGGCGCCGCGCTCCGACCCGTCGTACCGTGCGACACTGCGGGCGGGTGAGGGCGCGACGGGAAGGGCGGGGCTCGTGAACCTGGCTGACCTCGTGGGCGAGGCGGCGCGCCGGACCCCCGACAAGCCGGCGCTGCTCTACCGCGACGCCGCGATGACCTGGGCCGACCTCGAACGTCACGTCGCCGCGACGGCGGCCGGGCTGGCCTCCCTGGGGCTGGCCACGGGCGACCGGGTCGCCATCGCGCTCGGGAACACCCCCGGCTTCGTCGTCGCGTACTTCGGGGCGCTGCGCGGCGGGTACGCCGCCGTCCCGGTCAACACGACGTACACCACCCCCGAGCTCGAGCACGTGCTGAGCGACAGCGGCGCGGCCGTCGTGATCGCCACCCGCAGCACGGCCCCCGCGCTGCTCGGCCTGCGCGACACGATCGAGACCCTGCGCCATGTCGTCGTCTCGGACGCGACCGCCGCGCCGGACGGGGCGCTCTCGCTCGACGCGGTCGTCGCCGCCGGCGGCGAGGGTGTCGCCGAGAGCGTCGGCGGCGCCGAGGACCTCGCCGTGCTGATCTACACCTCCGGTACGTCGGGCCGCCCGAAGGGCGCGATGCTCAGCCACCGCGCGCTGCTCGCCAACCTCGACCAGTGCGCCGCGATCACCCCGCCGGTCGTCCAGGCCGACGACGTCGTGCTGCTGGTGCTGCCGTTGTTCCACATCTACGGCCTCAACCCCGGCCTCGGCATGGTCGCCCGGACCGGGGCGACCGGCGTCCTGGTGGAGCGGTTCGACCCCGCGGACACCCTCGCGGAGGTCCGGCGTCGCCACGTCACCAACGTCCCCGGGGCGCCGCCGATGTACGTCGCCTGGTCGATGATCCCGGACCTCTCGGAGGCGTTCGCCTCGGTCCGCCTGCTCGTGTCGGGCGCCGCGCCGCTGCCCGCGAGCGTGCTCTCCTCGATCCTCGACCGGACGGGGCAGCACGTGTTCGAGGGGTACGGCCTGACCGAGACCGCGCCCGTCGTCACGACGACGCTGATGTCCGAGGTGGCCAAGCCGGGCTCGATCGGGCGGGCGGTGCCCGGCGTCGAGCTGCGGCTGGTGGACGAGGCCGGCGACGACGTTGACGACGACGACCCGGGCGAGGTCGTGGTGCGCGGGGCGAACGTGTTCTCCGGCTACTGGCCCACGGGCGAGGGCGGCCCGGATGCGGACGGGTGGTTCGCGACCGGCGACGTGGCGTACGCCGACGACGACGGCGACCTGTTCCTCGTCGACCGGCGCAAGGAGCTGATCCTCGTCAGTGGCTTCAACGTGTACCCGCGCGAGGTCGAGGACGTCCTGCTCCGCCACCCCGACGTGGACGAGGCCGCGGTAATCGGCATCCCGCACCCGTACACCGGCGAGACGGTGAAGGCGCTGGTCGTCGTCCGCGCGGGCGCGCAGCTCTCCGCCGAGGACGTCGTCGCGCACTGCGCCGTGTCGCTGGCGCGGTTCAAGTGCCCCAGCGCGGTCGAGTTCGTCGACGAGCTGCCGCACTCCGCCACCGGCAAGGTGTCGAAGGGCCGGCTCCGCGAGTCCGCGGGGCTGCTCGCGCGGTGAGACCGGAAGCCGTACTGCCGCTCGTCGCGACGGTCATCGCCTGGGAGTTCGCCCTCGCGCTGTTCCGCCGGTGGCGCGCGTCGCGGCGCCCGTACCTCCGCTCGTGGGCGCTGTCGCTGTTCTTCTTCGCGGCGGGCGCGGCCTGCCTGGCCTACGCCGAGGCGTTCGGCTGGAGCTCGCCGGTGTTCCGCGCGTACTACGTGTTCGGCGCGCTGCTGTCGGTGCCGTGGCTCGCGCTCGGCGAGCTGGAGCTGCTCGCGCCGCCGAAGGTCACGCGGGTGCTGCTGGCGTTCCTCGTGCTGTTCTCCCTCGACGCGGCGATCACCGTCGCGGCGTCGCCGTTCGCGCATCCGGGCACCGTCGGCGGATACGCCGTCCCCGCGGGCAAGGACTGGTTCGGCGCGCTGCCGCGCGTCCTCGTCGTCGTCTCCAACGCCGTCGGCACGCTGGTCGTCGTCGGCGGCACGCTGTGGTCCGGGTGGCGGTCGCGCGGCCGCGGCCCGGCCGCCCGCGCGCGGTTCCGCGGCACGCTGGTCATCACGCTCGGCGTCCTCGTCGCGGCGGCCGGCGGCGCGCTGACGTTCCTCTCGCGGGTCAACAGCCAGGCCGTGACGCTGACCGTCGGCGTCGCGGTGATGTACGCGGGGTTCGTCCTCGCCGCGCGCCGCCCCGGCTCGCACCGGGCGGTCGCGGACGCGCCGTCCGGCGCGCGTCAGCCGTAATGCCCTGAGGCGCACCGGCGCCTCGCGCCGTCACGCCGAACCGCACGAGCCGTACCCCTGGCCTCCGAGCCGAAGGGGTGGTGCTCATGCGCCGCTGTGCCGTTGTCCTGCTGTCCCTGCTCTTCGCGGTCCCGACCGCGTCGTCCGCGCACGCCTACGGCGGCGCGTGCGCCGGCGTGACCGCGGAGGGGCGTTCCGTTCCCGCGCCCACCTCCGAGGACGTCTGCGCGCCGTACTACTACGGCCCGCAGATCTGCGAGGAGTGGACGACCAACGTCAGCACCGGCGAGGCGGTCGTCGGCGTCAGGGTCTGCATCCCGTAGCTGTCGGGGGCAGTACGCAGAGCAGCCCGCGCTGGTCGTCGCTCCAGCCGCGCCCGGACTCCTCGACCCCGGCGTCGCCGGCGTCGACGCCGGCGCGGTGCGCGTGCCGCCAGTCGCCGGTGCCCGGCGTGCCGCCGACCTCGTTGCCGACCCGTACGCGGGGACGCACCGGGGCCGGCGGCACGGCCGGGCCGCTCGCCGCGCCACGTCGTACGGCACGTGGCGCGGCCGTTCGCGACCGCGCCACGGTCGCCGGCCGCGTGACGGCGCCGACCCGAACCATCTGTGCCGCAACGACTTCCGGCGTCGCGCCGGCGACGGGCGCGCCGCCGAGCACCAGCCCGCCCGCGAGCGCGGCGGTCGCCACCTGACCCCCCGACGGGACGACCAACGCCGCGAACCGCTCCGCGCGCGCCCGTACCCGGGCGAACGTCACCGCGGCGAGGCCGAGCGCCCGGCCGCCGAGCGCGGTGAACTCGTCGGCGAGGCGGCGCCGGGCGCGGAACGCCTGCTGCCGCAACGCGTTCGCGCTGCGCCCGTACATGCGCGACAGCTCCTCGAACGGCACGTCGTGGCACTCGCGCAGCAGCAGCACGTCCCTGTCCTCCGGCGCGATGTTGCGCAGCGCGCTGCGCAACAGCCGCCGCTGCTCGACGCCTGCCGCGGCGTCGTACGGCGTGTCCGCCTCGACGAGCGAGGCGACCTCGTCGCTCTCCAGGTCGACCCACGCGATGAGCCGCCGGCGGCGCTGGTGGTCGCGCGCGATGTTCTTCGCGACGGCCGCGAGCCAGGGCCACGGGTCGCGCGCCGGGTCGAGGGTGTCGTACGCCGCGAGCGCCCGCGCCATCGCCTCCTGCGCGATGTCGTCGGCGTCGGCGACACCCCACACGTCGACCGCGAAGCCGAGCAGCCGGCCGTGGTAACGGGTGTAGAAGTCGGCGAACGGCTCGGCGCCTGGCAGCGACTCGGCCGTCATCTCGGTCCCCCGTCGGGTACGTTCTTGGTTGCGACTCAGGGTGCCCGGTCCGCCGAAGATTCACAATCCGGGCGTCCTGCTACAGACCTTCCGGCGACAGTCGCGTTACCCGGGAACGATTCGCCCAGAGCCTGGCTTATGGTCGTAACTGATGAGGTCCGCATCCCGTCGTCCGGTGTGATCATGTGTACCGCCGTCCGGCAGGAGTCGTGTTCGGTGCGTCGAAGCGAACCTCGATGGCTCGTGGCACGTTGTACATCGGTCGTTGCACCGGACTATCACTGGCAGCCCTGTCTAGCCAAGCCCAGCCAGGCTGGCGAGGAGTTCTGATGTCGTTCTCACTCAACCGTCGCCGTCTCGCGGCGATCGCCATTGCCGTCCCGCTCATGGCGGCCGGCGTTCCCGCGCTGTCCGCCAACGCCAACGCCGACGCGGCCGCGGTCGGCAAGGCCACGATGGTCAGGACCCTCGGCAAGTTCCGCGTCGGGCCGCGCGCCGGCTTCCGCGGCGACGTGTCCCGCGGCGTCAACGGCACGACCGGCGTCGTGAAGATGAACGTCGCCGCGCCCACGGTCATCAACTCGGCCGTGGTCAAGGTGCACGAGACCGGCTCCTTCAACATCTACCGCGACTTCAACAGCAGCGACGGCTTCGCGCTCTACCAGGACCTCGACGGCGACGGCCTGCTCGACCCGGCCGACTACGCCGCGGGCCCCGTCTCGCAGCCCGGCTACGGCGTGAGCGGCGACGGCGTCGACGCCATCATCACCGTCTTCGGTGACCCGGCGAAGGCGACCGGTGCCACCAACTACCTGCTCACCGTGCACCCCGCCGAAGGCTCGTTCGCCGACCGCGACGTGACGTTGACCATCCCCGCCAACGGGGTCTCGACGTCGGGCGGCGCGCTGCCCGCGAGCCCGCTCGTCGTCGACGAGCTGGTCGTCGACTCCCAGGCGCCGGACGCCATCCCGAGGGACAACTACACCCCGGTCTCGCGCATCCCGACCGCCAACTGCCCGACGCCCGCGCCGGCCATCGGCTGCGGAGGCGACTCGTACAAGGTCTTCCTCGGCACCACGCCGAAGGAGGACGGCGAGCTGCTCGCGTTCTTCAACAGCGCGACCGACCTGAGCGACGCGGCAATGCTGGTCGTCCCGGACGACGCGCCGCCGAACACCACCAACACCCACACTGCTCTCTACGAGGTCGCCGGCATCCCGACCGCGCAGCTCGACGCCACGCCGCTGCCCATCGGCAACGGCACCGGCCGCGACGCCGCCGTCGCCGGCTCGCGCGCGCTGAACAACCAGCTCAGCGACACGGTGTACGCCGTCCAGTGGGACCTGATGGGCAACACCGCCACGACCACGCTGACGAGCGACCAGTGCGCGAGCCCCTGCCCGCCCGTGACCCCGAAGGGCAACGACGTCACCGGCCCGAAGGTCACCTCCTACACCATCTCGCTCGCCAACATCACCTCGGCCTCGACCGAGAACGCCGTCCCGGCGCGCGGCGCGATCACCGGCATCGACACGGCCGTGCCGGTGAACACCAGCCAGACGCCGCTCCGCCAGCTCGCCCGGCTCCAGCGGGTGAAGCAGACCAGCGCGTCGCCGCCGGCTTACGACATGGAGTTCGAGACCGCGGACAGCTACAGCGCCGAGGTGGCGCCGAGCACCGGCACCGTGACCGTTGACACGGTGCTGGACGCGAGCGACGACACCAACTTCCCCGAGGGCGCGCTGGTCCGCGCGTTCGGCCGGCTGGTCGACGCGACCGGCAACATCGGCATGGCCGCGACGTCGAACCCGCCCGCCCTCAAGGACACCGTCGCGCCGCTCATCACCGCGGCGTCACTGATCGACGTCAACACCAACAACACCTCCGACCCGGGCGAGGAGTTCCGGATCGTCTTCAACGACCCGGTCAACCCGGCGACTGTCGGCAACCCCGACACCGACCTGCCCGTCACCAGGCCCGGCGGCACCTGCAACCCCAACATGGCGGTGTACACCGACTGCGTCACCTGGGGCCAAGGCGCCACGAAGGCGTGGAGTTTGGACAACCGCATCCTCACCATCACGCTCGGCGACCCGACCTGCGTCGCACCGACCGACCCTCCCTGCGTCGGCCCGGAGGAGAACCGGCTGCCGAAGGCTGGTGACGTCATCACGGCGTCCAGCAACGTGAAGGACCCGGCGGGCAACCTCATCGCCAACGCGAACCGCCAGTTCACCATCGGCGCGCCGACCGTTGTCGCTTATGACGCGTTCACCGTCGACACGCTCGCGCCGTCGAGCGTCAACGTCTTCGGCACCGGCCGCGACGGCATCGTCGACCAGGTCGACGTCGCGTTCACCGGCAACCTCGCCGAGGGCGTCCTGGCCGAGAAGTTCAGCGTCGGCGTCCCGGGCGACACCGTCGTCGCGGCGACCGCTGTCCGCGACGGCTCCAACCACAAGGTCGTCCACCTCACCTTCGTCCCCAGCGAGGGCAAGGAGGCGCTCTGGAACACCGGCGCGCGACCGGTCGTCACGCTCGTCGCGGGCAGCGGCCTGACCACCGAGGTCGGCTCGCAGACGATCGCGCCGTTCGCGCTCCAGGCGGACGACAAGGTCGCTCCGGTGCCGCTGTCGGTCACGACGCAGGACCTGCTGAAGGACAGCCACCTCGACCACATCGTCATCAAGTACAGCGAGCCGATCAAGCAGGGTGCCGAGAACCCGTGCGGCTACCGGGTCCCCGGCTACACCGACCCGGCGTACACGCCGCCGAACGCGGCGACCACGCCCCCGCCCACCAAGACCTGCCCGACTACCCCAGTCGGCGCCGGCCGTAACAAGCCGTCGCCGGTGCCCGCGGGCGCGACGACCAGCGACACCGTGTCGCTGGAGCTGAGGCCGATCGCCGCGTTCGACACGGACGCCACGCCGGTGGTCGAGTTCAACGCGGCCAACAAGCTGCCCGCGTTCACCGCGGGCGCGGACGGCCCGAACGGCACGGCCGGCCCGGACTGCGACCCCGGCGCCAGCCTGACGGCCGAGAGCACGCCGAACTGCCCGATCCTCGACCAGCAGGACAACGCGCTTCCGTTCTTCACCGGACTCGCTCTCGACAGGGTCGGTCCGACGATCGTCACCAGGGAGACGGCGGACACCAACGCCGACGGGAAGATCGACCAGATCATCGTCGGCTTCGGTGAGACGCTCTCCACCCCGAGCGTCGGTGCCGCGCTGTTCACGATCACCGACCCGGCGATGACGATCACCAGGATCGACGCGACGAGCGACCGCGTCCTCGCGATCCGCGTCGTGCCGACCGACAACCCGAAGGGCGACTCCGGCCTCACGCCGTTGCTCACGTTCCTCGGTGGCACGACCGACGTCGCCGACCCGGGGCCGAACGCCTCGCCGACCGACACCGGCATCCGGACGGTCGACAAGGCCGGTCCGGCGATCGTCGCGGCGTGCGTCGCGATGCCCACCGCGACGCCTGCCGCGAAGCTCGGCACCTGCCCGACCGGCACCGGCAACAAGGTGGCCGTCCTGATGTCCGAGACGCTCGACACGGCGGCCGCGAACGTCGCGGCGGCGGACTTCAAGGTCGAGCAGCCGCTCGGCACGGACAAGCCGGTCACCGCCGTCTCGCTGACCAACGGCGCCGACGGCAAGGCCGTCGTCACGCTCACGCTGGCCGACAACGCGCTGAACTACCTGCAGGACGCGTACGTGCGGTTCAGCGGCACCTCGGTCGTGACGGACAACTCGGTGGCGCACAACCCGAACACGCAGACGGCGAACGTCATCGCGTTCGGCGCGCCGACGGTGTCACTCGACGTCACCTGCCCGGAGGCGAGCAGCCCCGGCTACTGCACCGTGACCACCGTCAACACCGGCGCGACCGGCAGCCCGGGCGTCACCCAGTGGCGGTTCGTCGACACGGGGACGTCGACCGTTCCCCCGGCGGCACCCACGCCGGCGGACTTCAAGAGCAGCGTTCCGGCGACGTACCCGGAGTCGGGCAGCCTCAACGAGGGCCAGCACAACTTCTGGCTCACCGGCAAGGACAGCTTCGAGCGGATCACCGACGACGCGCACGACGTCATCACGATCCTGAAGCCCCCGACGATCCAGAACGTCCAGTGGGTGAACGCGTCGCCGAACAAGCCGCAGGCGTGGAGCAAGACCGACACGTTCCTCGACGGTGACAAGATCCAGATCGGCGCCGACGCCATCGGCAGCGACGCCGGCAACTGGGGCTCGGGCCCGGTCGGTACGGGCTGCTTCGCGCAGAACGTGTCGGTCGACCTGCGCAGCCTGCTGGCCAACTCCAGCAAGAGTGCGGTCGCGCCGGACAAGTGCGACCTCAAGACCAACACGGAGACGCCGTACCGCCAGGCGCAGTGGACCGGCATCACGCCGACGGGCACGACCAAGTACCCGGTCGGCACGGTCCTGAAGGCCACGCCGAACGAGCAGGGCTCGCTCGTGGTCGACGGTCCGAACGGCACGCTGATGCGCCGTCCGTTCATCTCGACCGCGGCCCGCCGCAGCTGGCAGATCCCGGACGCCTCGGTGATCCTGGTGCCGCCCGCTGTGATCAACGGCATGGCGAAGGGCTCGGCGATCGCGTTCCGCGACGGCTCGTTCGTCAAGGGTGCGAAGACCGGCTACTACTACGTCTCCGCGAACGTGAAGCGCCCGGTCTCGACCGCGGTGCTCGCGTACCTCAAGATCCCGACGTCGACGGTCTACGCGGCCTCGCCCGGTGAGCTGGCGCTGATGCCGACGCTCGGCGGGATCGGCGGGGGCGGCGCCCACCCGGTGGGTGTCTGGATCAGGTTCTCGAACGGCTCGATCCAGCAGGTGGTCAGGAACCACGCCGGTCAGGTCGTCCGCCGGGCCGTGTCCAGCACCGCGGCGCTGAAGACGCTGGTTCCCACGGGCTCGGTCTTCCCGGCGAACGCCAAGGACTCGGCGCTGCCGCTGGACTCCTTCCAGCGCGGCTACCGTGACGGCACGCTGCTCAGGCTGTCCGCGAACACGTACGGCGTCGTGTCCCGCAGCTCGCTGCGCCGCTTCGCCAACGGAGCGACGTTCACCTCGCTCGGCTTCGCCACGAGCAACGCGCTCACGTTCATCGGCGGCGCCATGCCGCACGTGGCCAGCCAGACGTACCGCGAGGGCGCCTCGATCGACCGTTACAAGATCACCACGGTCGTGATCAAGGTCACCAACGGTGCGGGTTCCACGAAGACCGCCACGGTGTTGCCGGGCCTCGGCGGCATCTACGCGGTCGGCACGCTCGACGCGGTGCCGGTCGGCTGGGACTTCACCAGGAACTAGCCCGAAGCACACGGCGAAGGCCCCCTCCCCGCCGGGAGGGGGCCTTCGCGGTTGCTGGGACACTCGGCGGGTGACCCACCACCTGACCCTGCTGGGCCGGCCCGGCTGCCACCTCTGCGACGACGCGCGCGCCGTGGTCGCGCGGGTCGCCGCCGACCTGGGCGTCCCCTGGGACGAGCGTGACGTGACGGCGGACGACGCGCTGCTCGAGGAGTACGGCGACCGGGTCCCCGTCCTGCTGCTCGACGGCAGGGAGCACGGCTACTGGACCGTGGACGAGCCCCGCCTGCGCCGCGACCTCGCGAGCTGACCGCCGCCCGACTCGTTCTGTGAAGATCACCACGCTCGAGAGGGGGCGGGTGGGCTGCACAGAACGCGACGTGAGCGGGAGGGGTGGCCCCCAGACCGTCGTCGGACGAGCAACGGCCGAGTTTGTGCGGGCGTTCACAAGGCGTATTCTCAAACGCACAAGCGGGCGGCCCGGACTCGATCGAGCGGCCGGGACCAGGGCCCGCGACGAGGAGACCGGTGCGTACTCGGCGGGCGGACGCGTGAAGACCACGCGTGGCATACCCGAGGCGACCGTGGCCCGGCTCCCGGTCTACCTCAGGGCGCTGGCGGGCCTCGCCGAGGGTGGCGCCGAGACGATCTCGAGCGACGCGCTCGCCGGCGCGGCCGGAGTCAACTCCGCCAAGGTTCGCAAGGACCTCTCACACCTCGGTTCGTACGGCACCCGCGGCGTCGGCTATGACGTCGACTACCTCGTCCACCAGATCAGCAGGGAGCTCGGCCTGACCCAGGACTGGGCCGTCGTCATCGTCGGCGTCGGCAACCTCGGCCACGCGCTGGCCAACTACGCGGGCTTCGCCGAACGCGGCTTCCGCATCGCCGCGCTCCTCGACGCGGACCGGCGCCGGGTCGGCGAGGAGCTCGCCGGGGCGGTCGTGCGCCACATCGACGAGCTGGACGCCATCGTCCGCGCGTCGCGGGCCTCGATCGGCGTCATCGCGACCCCCGCGCACGCGGCGCAGGACGTCTGCGACCGGCTGGTAGGGGCGGGCGTGACCAGCATCCTCAACTTCGCGCCGGTGGTCATCAACGTCCCCGACGGCGTCGACCTCCGCAAGGTGGACCTGTCGATCGAGCTGCAGATCCTGTCGTTCCACGAGCAGCGCAAGGCCGCGCAGGCCCGCCTGCGCTCGGCCGCGCTGCCGGTGGAGCCGCTCCCCGAGCCGTTGCCGCTGCTCGCCGAGGCGGTGGACCGGTGAGCGTCCTCGTCGTCGGCCTGTCGCACCGCACCGCGCCGGTGGAGCTGCTGGAACGCGTGGCGATCCCGACCGACCACATCCCGAAGGCCCTGCACGAGCTGACCGAGGGTGTCAGCGTCGCCGAGGCGGCGATCCTCTCGACCTGCAACCGGGTCGAGGTCTACGCCCACGTGACGCGGTTCCACGGCGGCGTGCAGGAGGTCAGCGACCTGCTCGCGCGGCTGTCCGGCGTCCCGCTGGAGGAGCTGTCCGACCACCTGTACGTCCACTACGAGGAGCGGGCGGTCCAGCACCTGTTCTCGGTGGCGTCGGGGCTCGACTCGATGGTCGTCGGCGAGGGGCAGATCCTCGGGCAGGTGCGGGCGGCGTTCCGCGTCGCGCAGGAGGAGGGCGCGATCGCGCGCGTCCTGGGGGAGGCGTTCCGCCACTCGCTGCGCGTCGGCAAGCGGGTCCGTACGGACACCGCCATCGGCCGCGCGGGGGCGTCGCTCGTCGGCGTCGGGCTCCGCGTCGCCGAGGCCGCTCTCGGCCCGATCGGTGCGGGGACCGGCGTCCTCGTCGTCGGCGCCGGGTCGATGGGCGCGCTCGCGGGCGCGTCGCTGGCCCGGCTCGGGGTCACCGACGTCACCGTCGCCAACCGCACGCCGGAGCGCGCCGCGACGCTCGCGGCGACGTTCGGCGGTCGCGGCATCGGCCTCGACGACCTCGCGGACGCCGTTGCGGCCGCCGACCTGGTCGTGTCCTCGACCGGCGCTTCCGGCGTCGTCCTCGACGTCGCCACGGTGCGTACGGCGGTGGACCGCCGGGGCGGGCGACCGCTGTTCTTCCTCGACCTGGCGCTGCCCCGCGACGTCGACCCCGCGGTCCGCGACCTCGACGGCGTCCGCCTCGCCGACCTCGACGCGTTGCGCGCCGTGCTCGACACCGAGGAGACCGGTGCGGACCTCGACGAGTGCCGCAGGATCGTGAGCGACGAGGTCGCGGTGTTCCTCGGCTGGCAGCGCGCGATGCGCGTCGCGCCGACCGTGGTCGCGCTGCGCGCCAAGGCCGACGCGCTGATCGCCGCCGAGCTGGACCGGCTCGCGTCGCGGGTGCCCGGCATGGACGCGAGGTCGCGCGCCGAGGTCGACACCGCCGTACGCCGCGTCGTGGAGAAGCTGCTGCACGCGCCGACCGTCCGGGTGAAGGAGCTGGCCGAGTCGCCGGGCGGCGACCACTACGCGGAGGCGTTGCGCGAGCTGTTCGGGCTCGACCCCCAGGTGCCCGAGGCCGTGACCGCCCCGGAGGACGTCCGATGAACGCCCTCCGGCTCGGTACCCGACGCTCCGCCCTGGCGCTGGCGCAGGCGGGCGGCGTTGCCGCGACCCTGATCGCCACGACCGGCCGTGACGTCGCGCTGGTCGAGGTAGCGACGCGCGGCGACACCGACCCCGGCGCGCTGGCGCAGATCGGCGGGACCGGCGTGTTCGTCTCGGCGCTGCGCGACGCGCTGCGCAACGGCGAGGTCGACCTCGCCGTGCACTCGTTGAAGGACCTGCCGACCGCGCCCGAGCCGGGCCTGGTCGTTGCCGCGATCCCCGCGCGCGAAGACCCCCGCGACGTGCTGTTCTCGCCCGCCGGGCTGACGCTCGGCGAGCTGCCGACCGGCGCGCGGGTGGGCACGGGGTCGCCGCGCCGCGCGGCGCAGCTCCTCGCGCTCGGCCTCGGCCTCGACGTGGTCCCGATCCGCGGCAACGTCGACACCCGGCTGAAGAAGGCGATCGACGGGGAGTACGACGCCGTCGTGCTCGCGCGCGCCGGCCTCGCCCGGCTGGACCGGCTGGACGCCGCGACCGAGGTGCTCGACCCGTTGCAGGTGCTGCCGGCCCCGGGTCAGGGCGCGCTCGCCGTCGAGTGCGTCGAGGGCTCCGAGGTCGCCGGTCTCGTCGCGGCGCTGGACGAGCCGGACACGCGGGCCTGCGTCACGGCCGAGCGCTCGCTGCTCCGTGCGCTGGAGGCGGGCTGCACGGCGCCGGTCGGCGCGCTTGCCGACCTGGCCGAGGACGAGATCTACCTGCGCGCGGTGGCCTGCGCGCCCGACGGGTCGGACGTGCTGCGCCGCAGCCTGACCGGCCCCGTCGGTGAACCTGAGGAGCTCGGGCGCCGGCTGGCGGCGATCCTGTTCGAGGACGGCGCCGCGGCGCTGATGGGGGAGGAGGCGCGATGACCACCCGCAAGCCGAAGGGGTCGGTCGCCCTCGTCGGTGCCGGACCCGGTGACCCGGGCCTGCTGACGCTGCGCGGCCGCGACCTGCTCGAACGCGCCGACGTCGTCGTCCACGACCGGCTCGCGCCGGCCGCGCTGCTCGCGCACGCCCGGCCCGACGCCGAGGTCGTCGACGCGGGCAAGGCGCCGCACGGCGAGGGCATGACCCAGGCCGACATCAACGCGCTCGTCGTCGCCCGCGCCAAGGAGGGCCTGCACGTCGTCCGGCTCAAGGGCGGCGACCCGTTCGTGTTCGGCCGCGGCGGCGAGGAGGCCGAGGCGTGCGTGAAGGCGCGCGTGCCGTGGGAGGTCGTGCCGGGCGTCACGTCCGCGGTCGCGGTCCCCGCGTACGCGGGCATCCCCGTGACGCACCGCGGGCGGACGCAGGACTTCGCCGTCATCTCCGGCCACGTCGACCCGGCCGCGCCGGACAGCACCGTCGACTGGCGCGCGCTCGCCTCCGGGCCGGGCACCATCGTTCTCCTGATGGGCGTCGAGAAGATCGGCAAGATCGCCGCCAAGCTCATCGAGCACGGCCGTCCGGGCGACACTCCCGTCGCCATGACGCGCTGCGGCACGACCGCCGCGCAGCGCACGGTCGTCGCCGACCTGAACACCATCGAGCAGGTCGCCGTCGCCGCAGGGATGAAGGCACCTGCGGTCACCGTGATCGGCTCGGTCGTCGGCCTGCGCGACAAGCTGAACTGGTACGAGTCCCGCCCGCTGTTCGGCATGACCGTCCTCGTGCCGCGGACCCGGCAGCAGGCCGGGACGCTGTCCTACGAGGTCCGCGCGCTCGGCGGCGAGCCGTTGGAGGTGCCGACCATCGCGGTCGAGCCGCCCCGCAACCCGGAGCCGATGCGCAAGGCCGTCAGCGGCCTGGTGCAGGGCCGGTACCAGTGGGTGGCGTTCACCTCGGTCAACGCCGTGCGCGCCGTCCGCGCGGGCCTGGAGGACGTGGGCCTCGACCCGCGCGCGCTGGCCGGCGTTCGCATCGCGGCCGTGGGCGACG
Organism: Frankiaceae bacterium; assembly: GCA_030840645.1. Taxonomy (GTDB): domain Bacteria; phylum Actinomycetota; class Actinomycetes; order BP-191; family BP-191; genus BP-191. Next base: position 1,617 of record JAVEEC010000014.1, on the reverse strand, counting down.
CGACCGTCGAGGCGTTGCGCGAGTGGGGGTTGTTCGCGGACCTCGTGCCGGGCGTCGCCATGTCGTCCGAGGAGCTGGGCAAGACCTGGCCGCCGTACGACGCGCAGCTCGACTTCCTCGACCGCGTGCTGCTGCCGCGCGCCGACATCGCGACCGAGGCGCTGGTCTCGGCCGTGAAGGCGAAGGGCTGGGCGGTCGACGAGGTCACGGCGTACCGCACGGTCCGCGCCAGGCCGCCGTCCGACGAGGTGAAGGCCGCGGTTCGCGGCGGCGGGATCGACGCCGTCGTGTTCACGTCCTCGTCCACCGTCCGCAACCTGCTGGCGCTCGCCGGCAAGCCGCACGAGCGCACGCTGGTCGCCGCGATCGGCCCGCAGACCGCGGCCGCCGCGCGCGAGGCCGGGCTGCGCGTCGACGTCGAGTCGAAGGTCGCCTCGGTCGCGGCCGTCACCAAGGCGTTGGGCGACTTCGTCATCGCGTCGCGGGCGGCGGCGCTGGAGGCGGCTGCTGCCGCGCCGTCCAAGAAGGCGCGCAAGGCGCCCGCCAAGCCGGCGCCGAAGGCCGCGCGGCGGCGATGACGTTCCCGGTCGAACGCCCCCGGCGGCTGCGGCGCACGCCCGCGCTGCGGCGGCTGGCGGCCGAGACCCGGCTGCATCCGGCGGACCTCGTGCTGCCGATGTTCGTCAAGGAGGGGATCGCCGACCCCGCGCCGGTCGCGTCGATGCCGGGCGTCGTGCAGCACACGCGGGACTCGTTGCGCAAGGCCGCCGTCGAGGCGGTCGAGGCGGGTGTCGGCGGGCTGATCCTGTTCGGCATCCCCGCCGTGAAGGACGCGCGCGGCTCGGGCGCCGACGACCCGGCCGGCATCGTGCAGGTCGCCCTCGGCGACCTGGTCACCGAGCTCGGCGACTCCACCGTCCTGATGACCGACACGTGCCTGGACGAGTACACCGACCACGGCCACTGCGGCCTGCTCCGCGCGGACGGCTCGGTCGACAACGACGCCACCCTCGCCCGCTACGCCGCCGCCGCCGTCGCGCAGGCCCGCGCGGGCAGCCACGTCGTCGCGCCGAGCGGGATGATGGACGGCCAGGTCGCCGCGATCCGCGCCGCGCTCGACGCCGACGGGCACCCCGACGTCGCGATCCTGGCGTACAGCGCGAAGTACGCGAGCGCGTTCTACGGCCCGTTCCGCGACGCGGCGGAGTGCGCGCCTTCGTTCGGCGACCGGGCGGCGTACCAGCAGGACCCGGCCAACACCGACGAGGCGATCCGCGAGGTGCTGCTCGACCTGGCCGAGGGCGCGGACCTGGTCATGGTGAAGCCCGCCATGGCGTACCTCGACGTCGTCCGCCGCGTGGCCGACGCCGTCAACGTCCCCGTCGCCGCGTACCAGGTGTCCGGCGAGTACGCGATGGTCGAGGCCGCGGCCGCGAACGGCTGGATCGACCGCGACCGCACCATCCTGGAGACGTTGACGGGCATCCGCCGCGCCGGCGCCGACATCGTGCTGACCTACTGGGCCACCGAGGTCGCCCGGGCGCTGCGCTAGCCCCCGCCCTTCTCGCGTTGTGTGCGGGATGTGCGGGCCCTAGCCCGGCAAATCACGCCCACCAC
>JAVEEC010000007.1 GCA_030840645.1 Frankiaceae bacterium | reverse complement strand
CGCCGGGCTAGAGCCCGCGAATCCCGCACACAACGGGGCGGCCATAGGGTGGGGTCGTGCACCTCGCCGCTGCCGCGCCCGACCTGATGAGCGCGCGGATGCAGATGGCGCTCTCCCTCGGCTGGCACATCGTCATCGCGTGCTTCGGCGTCGGGTTCCCGGTCCTCGTCCTCATCGCGGAGTGGCGCGCGCAGCGCACCGGCGACCCGGTCTACGACCTGCTCGCGCGTCGCTGGGCGAAGGCGCTCGCGGTGCTGTTCGCGGTCGGCGCGGTCAGTGGAACGATCCTCAGCTTCGAGCTCGGCATCCTCTGGCCGGGGCTGATGGGGCGCTTCGGCGAGGTGATCGGGCTGCCGTTCGCGATCGAGGGGATCGCGTTCTTCGTCGAGGCGATCTTCCTCGGCATCTACCTGTACGGCTGGGACCGGCTCTCGCCACGCGCCCACCTGCTGGCCGGCGTGCCGGTCGCGGTCAGCGGCGTCGCGAGCGCGTGGTTCGTCGTCACCGCGAACGCCTGGATGAACCAGCCCCGCGGCTTCACGATGGTCAACGGCGTCGTCACCGACCCGGACCCGGTCAAGGCGATGTTCAACCCGGCGACGCCAGTCGAGACGACGCACATGATCCTGGCGGCGTACCTCGTCGCCGGCTTCGGCGTCGCGAGCGTCTACGCCTGGTCCTGGCTGCGCGGCAGGCGTGACCGCTACACGCGGCTCGGGTTCCTGGTCCCGTTCACGTTCGCCGCGGTGTTCGCGCTGCCGCAGGTCGTCGTCGGCGACTGGGCGGCGCGCTTCCTCGCCGACCGGCAGCCGGTCAAGCTGGCCGCGATCGAGGGGCTCGAACGCACGCAGCGCGGCGCGCCGTTGCACGTCGGCGGCCTCATCGAGATCCCGAACGGTCTCAGCCTGCTGGCGCAGCACGACCCGAACGCCGAGGTGATCGGCCTCGACAGCGTGCCGCCGGAGGACCGGCCGCCGCTGCTGCCGGTGCGCATCGCGTTCCAGGTGATGGTCGCGATCGGGACCGGCTTCCTCGTTCTGACCGGGTGGTACGCCGTCGCGTGGCTACGGCGCCGCGACCTGCCGCGGTCGCGGTGGTTCATGTACGCCGCGTTCCTCGCGGGCCCCGCCGCCGTCGTCGCGCTCGAGTCGGGGTGGATCGTCACCGAGGTCGGCCGCCAGCCGTGGATCGTCTACGGCATCGTCAGGACCGCCGACGCGGTGACCCACGCGTCCGGCATCAGGTACGGCTACTACGCCCTCATCGCCATCTACACCGCGCTGACGGTCGCGACGGTCTACGTCCTGCGCCGGCTCGCCGCCCTGCCGCGTGACCCGCACGCTCCGAGCCCCGCCGAGCCGGAGCCGATGGAATGACGCTCGCCGACGCCGTCCTCGCCGCGCTCTGGGTCGGCCTGACGGCGTACGCGCTGTTCGGCGGCGCCGACTTCGGCGCCGGGTGGTGGGACCTGCTCGCGGGCGGCGCGCAGCGCGGCGCGCCGCAGCGCACGTTGATCGAGCACTCGATCGGCCCCGTCTGGGAGGCCAACCACGTCTGGCTGATCTTCGTGCTGGTCACCCTCTGGACCGGCTTCCCCACCGCGTTCGCCGCGATCATGTCGACGCTGTACATCCCGCTGACGCTGGCGGCGTTCGGCGTCATCCTGCGCGGGTCGGCGTTCGCGTTCCGCAAGTCGGTGAGCGAGGTGTCGCTGAAGCGGCTGTTCGGGGCGACGTTCGCGCTGTCGTCGGTGCTAACGCCGTTCTTCCTCGGCACGGTCGCGGGCGCGGTCGCGAGCGGGCGGGTGCCCCCGGGCAACGCCGCCGGCGACGCGATCGGCAGCTGGGTCAACCCCACCTCGCTGCTTGGCGGCACGATGGCCGTCGGCGTCTGCGCGTACCTCGCCGCCGTCTACCTCTGCGCCGACGCGCGGCGGGAGGGCGACGACGCGCTGGCCGGGTACTTCCGGCGGCGGGCGCTGGTGACGGCCGTCGTCGTCGGGGTGGTGGCGTTCGCGGGCATCTTCGTCCTGCGGGCCGACGCGCCCCGGCTCTACGACGGCCTGACAGGCCGCGCGCTGCCGCTGATGGTCCTCTCCGCGGTCGCCGGGCTCGCGTCGTTGTACCTGCTCGTCGCCCGCCGCTACGCCGTCGCGCGGATCACCGCCGCGCTCGCCGTCACCGCGGTGCTCTGGGGCTGGGCCGCCGGGCAGTACCCGTACCTGCTGGAGCCCGCGTACACCGTCGCCGACGCCGCCGCGCCGGCGTCCACGTTGCGGCCGTTGCTGGTCACGATGGCGATCGCGGCGGCGCTGGTCGGGCCGCCGCTGGTGCTGCTGATCGCGATGTTCCAGCAGACAGAACGGGGCAACACGGGCAGTCGCGAGGACGCGTGAAGGAGTCGGGGCCCGCGCCCCCGAAGTAGGAACGGTGACCCCTCGCCTCCTCGCCGCGCTCGCCGCCGCCGCCACCGTCTCCGTCGCGCTCCCCGCCCTCGCGGCCCCCGCGCCGAACGTCAGGATCGACCTGCTCGCTGCGCACACCGCGTACGGCGACCTCGGCCCCGGCCGCGGCGACCCCCGCGCCGTCGCAGCGACGGCGTTGCGGACGTTCGCCGGGCGGCTGCACGTCGATGCGGGCCGGTTCCGCTTCGACCTCGTCCAGCACTCGCCGATCGGCACCCACGTCCGCGGCACCGAGGTCCGCGGCGGCGTTCCCGTGCTCGGCACCGCCGCGCTGGTCACGATCGCCGACGGCCGGGTCCTGCAGGTGTCGGCGTACGGCGCCGGCAACGTCACCGGCAGCGCGGTCGCGCACCCGGTCTCCGGCGTCGCCGCTGTCACCGCCGCGCTGCGCGCGGCCGGCGTCACGACGACGCTGGTGCCGAGCCACGTCGACCGGCTCCTCGTGCCGCGTGCCGGACGACTCGTGGACACGTACCGCGTCGCGGTGCTGTCCGAGCGGCCGGCCGTCGCGCGGTCGTTCGACGTCTCGGCCACCGACGGCAGCCTCCTCGGCGTCGTCGACGACAACGCGTACGTCGACGGCACCGCGACGGTGTTCGACCCGAACCCCGTCGTCACGTCGCGCAACACCGGTCTCCGCGAGCCCGGCGTCGACCTGCTCGGCGCCGACACCGACCTCGACAGCGCGGAGCTGACCAAGCAGCTCAAGACGCTGCCCCTCAAGGGCCTCGACGCCACGGACCTCCAGGCCGGCAAGCTCACCGGCCCGTGGGTCGACGTGATCGGCCCGACGCTGCCGGCGAGCAACGGCAAGTTCACGTTCACCCGCGGGATGCCCGGCTTCGAGGCGACGATGGTCTACGCCCACATCGACCGCCTCCAGCGCTACTTCCAGTCCCTCGGCTTCACTCCCAAGACCGAGAAGGGCGTCAACGCCGAGTCGCAGCTGATCGTCACGCCGCGCGCGGAGACCTACGACAACTCCATGTACCAGCCGGGCAACGACGTCATCGTCTTCGGCACCGGCGGCGTGGACGACGCCGAGGACGCCGAGGTGGTCGTGCACGAGTACGGCCACGCGGTGCAGGACGCCCAGGTCCCTGGCTGGGGTAACACGCACCAGGGCGGCTCGATGGGCGAGGGCTGGGGCGACTTCCTCGCGGCCGCGTACTACGCGCGGACCAGCAAGGGCTTCGGCGACCTCTGCGTCGCCGAGTGGGACGCGACGTCGTACTCCACGGCGAAGCCGCCCTGCCTGCGCCGGATGGACAGCAAGAAGAAGTTCCCCGGCGGCATGACGAACGAGGTCCACGACGACGGCGAGCTCTGGTCGGCGACGTTGTGGCGGCTGCGCGCGATGCTCGGCAAGAACGCCGTGCAGCAGAGCGACAACGTCCTCCGCCTCGTTCTCGCCTCGCACTTCCTGCTGACGCCGAACGCCGAGTTCGGCGACGCCGTCGCCGCCCTGCGTGCCGCCGCCAAGCAGCTCCGGCACCCCGAGTGGGCGCCGCTGGTCGACCGGGCCGCGAAGGTCGCCACGCTCCCGCTCAACCCGGCCTAGGTGACGCTCGCCCCGAAAGCAACTGTGAAGATCACCACGCTCGAGCGGGGGCCGACTTCCTGCACAGAACGAGCCGGCCGGCGGCGTTCGTAGACTGGCCGGTGTGACCCCGTCTCGCGTTGCGCTCGTGGCCACCGCGGCGGTGTTGCTGCTCGCGGGCTGTTCCGGCGGCGGCGGACCCGACGTCGCGACCGCGCCGGTCGGGCTGCGCGACGTCGTCGAGATCGTCAACGCCCCCGCCACCGTCGCCGCCCGCGCCCAGTCGACCGTCTCCGCGCCCGCCGCCGGAACGGTCGCCGAGGTGCTCGTCCGCGACGGCGCGACGGTCCGCGCGGGGCAGCCGCTGGTCCGCGTCGACTCGCCGTCGGCGCGCGAACGCCTCCGGCAGGCCGAGGCCGCCGACGCGCAGGCCGCCGCCGTGCCGCGGGTGTCGACGCCGCGGCTGACCGGGTTCCAGGGGCAGGTTGACACGACGGCCACGGCCGCGTTCGGCGCGGCGCGGCAGGCGGCGGTCGCCGTTCCCGCGGCCCAGCGCGCGCAGGCGCTCGCCGCTGTCGCGCAGGCCGAAGCGCAGTACGCCGCCGCCCGCGCCGAGGCGCTCGCGTCGCTGCGCAGCCTCGAACGCGGCATCGGCAGCGTCGCCACCGCGCTCGCGTCGCTCGGCCAGGCGCAGCGCGTGCAGACGCAGGCCGCGGTCACGATCGCGAGGTCCACGGTCGACGCGCTCGTCGTGCGTTCGCCGATCAACGGCACCGTCCAGCTCGGCGGCTCGTCGCCGTCGGGCACGTCAACGGCGTCCGGGCTCGACGCGTTGATCGGCGGGCTGCCCGCCGCCGTCCAGGGCAGCGCCGCATCCGCGTTGAACGGCGCCTCCGGCGCGATCTCCACGTCGACGGGCAGCGTCGTCGCGGGCACGCCGGTCGACTCGGGCACGGCGCTCGCGACGGTCTTCGACCTGACGTCGTTGCAACTGGTCGGCGCGGTCGACGAGACCGACATCTTCCTGGTGAAGCCCGGCGTCCGCGCCAACGTCGAGCTCGACGCGCTGCCCGACGCGACGTTCACCGCGACGGTCGCGAGCGTCGACCTGTCGCCGACCGAGTCGAGCCGCGGCGGCGTGACGTACGGCGTCCGCCTGAACCTCGGCGCGGGCCGCGCGAACGACGGCAGCACCGCGCCGCGACCGCGCCCGGGCATGAGCGCCGTGGTCGACCTGCGGGTCAGGTCGGCGTTGCTGGCGGTCGCCGTACCGGCCGCGTCGATCGTCCGGCAGGGCGCGCGGGACGCGGTCTGGGTCGTCGTCGGTGGCCGCGCGCGGGGCCGGGTGGTCCGGCTCGGCGCGCAGGGTGACGACTACGTCCAGGTGCTCGACGGGCTGCACACCGGCGAGGTCGTCGTGACCCGCGGCGCGGACACCTTGGCCGAGGGCCGGAAGGTCCCGTGACCGCCGTCCTCGAGGCGGTCGACGTGGTCAAGCGGTACGACCTCGACGGCGTCTCGGTGGAGGCGCTGCGCGGGGTCTCGCTCGCCGTCGAGGACGGCGGCTACGTCGCCGTCATGGGCCCCTCCGGCTCCGGCAAGTCCACGCTGATGCACCTGCTCGGCGGCCTCGACCACCCGACGTCGGGCACCATCCGCCTCGGCGGCGTCGACGTCACGACGCTGTCCGCCGACGCCATGGCGAAGGTCCGCAACGAGACGATCGGCTTCGTCTTCCAGGCGTTCCAGCTACTGCCGCGGACGACCGCCGCGGGCAACGTCGCGATGCCACTCGTCTACCGCGGCGTGCCCGGCCGCGAACGTCGCCGCCGCGCCGAGGCCGCGCTCGCGGCGGTCGGCATGTCGCACCGGCTCGGCCACCGGCCCGCCCAGCTCTCCGGCGGCGAGCAGCAGCGCGTCGCCATCGCGCGGGCGCTGGTCGGCGACCCGCGCGTCATCCTCGCCGACGAGCCGACCGGCAACCTCGACTCGCGGACCGGCGGCGACGTGCTCGACCTGCTGGAACGCCTCAACGCCGAGTCGGGCGTGGCCGTCGTCGTCGTGACGCACGACGCCGAGGTCGCGATGCGGGCGCGTTCGGTCGTCCAGGTCCGCGACGGGCTCCTGGTCGCGGCGTGAGGCTCGCCGAGGCCTGGCGGGTGGCGTTCGAGGCGTTGCGGGCCAACCGGTTGCGGAGCGCGTTGACGATGCTCGGTGTGGTCATCGGGGTGGCCGCGGTCGTGCTGCTCGTTGGTATCGGCACCGGCGCCAAGCAGGAGGTCGAGGCGGAGGTGCAGGGCCTCGGCTCGAACCTGCTGCTCGTCGTCCCCGGCGAGTTCAAGTTCGGCTCGGCCCCCACGGTGTCGCGGCTGACCCTCGCCGACGTGGACAGCATCGGCCGGGTCGTCGGCGACCCGCGACGCGTCGCGGCAACGGTGTCCAGCGGCGAGACCGCGCGGGCCGGCGGCCACGACGTGTTCGTCACCGTGCAGGGCACCAGCGAGACGGTGCCGCTGGTGTTCGACCGCCCGATCGCGCGGGGCACGTACCTGCGGCGCAGCGACGTCGACACCCGCCGCCGGGTCGCGGTGCTCGGCGCGGAGACCGCGCGGGCACTGTTCCGCGACCGCGACCCGCTCGGCCGCCAGGTGACCGTGGCGGGCGTGCGGTTCCGCGTCATCGGCGTGTTCCAGGAGGTCGGCAGCACGTTCGGCGTCGACAGGGACCTCGACATCCACATCCCCATCACCGCCGCGCAACGGCTCTTCGGCACGCACCGCGTCGACGCGCTCGCCGTGAAGGCGCCGTCCACGCGGGGCATCGACGCCCTCGGCCGCCGCATCACCGCGACGCTCACCGAACGCCATCCCGGAGAGACGTTCAGCGCCGTCACGCAGACGCAGATCCTCGGCGCCGTAGGCAAGATCCTCGGGCTGCTGACGCTGGTGCTGGCCGCGATCGCGGCGATCAGCCTGCTCGTCGGCGGCGTCGGCGTGAGCAACATCATGCTGGTCAGCGTCCGCGAACGGACGCGCGAGATCGGCCTGCGCAAGGCCGTCGGCGCCCGGCAGCGCGACATCCTGCTGCAGTTCCTCATCGAGGCCGTGGTGCTCACCTCGGTCGGCGGCGTCGCCGGCATCCTGATCGGCACTGGCGGCGCGGTGCTGGTGCGTTCTGTCTCGCCGCTACCGGCCGTCGTCGCGTGGTGGTCGGTGGCGCTGGCGTTCGGCGTCTCGGTGGTGGTCGGGCTGTTCTTCGGCGTCTTCCCCGCCCGGCGCGCCGGTCGCCTCGACCCCGTGGTGGCGTTGCGGACGGAGTAGCCTGCGCCGCATGCTGCTGCTCCTACCGATGCTCGGGCCGCGGCCGTGATCGGGCTCGTCCTGCTCGTCCTGAGCGTCGTCGCGACCGTGAAGATCGTCGTCAAGGCCGGGTACTCCGGCGTGTGGGTGCTCTGCGCCCTGCTCCCGATCGTGAACATCGTGCTGTTCTTCGTGTTCGCGTTCTCGGACTGGCCGGTCCTGCAGGCGGCTCGCGCGGCGCGGCGTCAGCCGCAGCCCTGACGTACCGTCGGAGCCGATGAGCGACTCCGTGCTGGTGCTCTGGGACGACGTGCTGGCGTCGTACGACTTCGGCCGCGGCCACCCCCTGCGGCCGCTACGGCTGGAGCTCACCCTCGCGCTCGCCCGCGACCTCGGCGTGCTGGCCAGGCCAGGCGTCACGGTCCGCGCGCCGTCGAGCTCGGGCGAGGACACGCTCGCGCTGGTCCACGACCGCGACTACATCGCCGCCGTACGCAGCGCGCCCGATCTCCCGGGCCGCATCGAGGCCCGCTACGGCCTCGGCTCCGGCGACAACCCGGTGTTCCCGCGGATGCACGAGGCCGCCGCGCTCGTCACCGGCGCGTCCGTCGAGGCCGCGAGCGCGGTCTGGGAGGGGCGCGCGCAGCACGCCGTGAACATCGCGGGCGGCCTGCACCACGCGATGCGCGACCGGGCCAGCGGCTTCTGCGTCTACGACGACCCGGCCGTCGCCATCGCCTGGCTGCTGCAGGCCGGCGCGACGCGGGTGGCCTACGTCGACGTCGACGTCCACCACGGCGACGGCGTGCAGGCGGCGTTCTACGGGGACCCGCGCGTCCTCACGGTCAGCCTGCATGAGAGCGGCTCGTACCTGTTCCCCGGCACCGGCTTCCCGGACGAGACGGGCACCGGGGACGGGAGAGGCACGTCGGTCAACGTCGCCCTCCCGCCCGGCACGACGGACGCCGAGTGGCTGCGCGCGTTCACCGCCGTGGTGCCACAGGTGCTCGCGGCGTACCGCCCCGAGGTCCTGGTCACGCAGCTCGGCTGCGACACGCACACCCTCGACCCGCTCGCCCACCTCGCGCTGTCGGTCGACGGGCAGCGGAGGACGTACGGCCTCCTGCACGCCCTCGCGCACGACCTCTGCGGCGGGCGGTGGGTCGTCCTCGGCGGCGGCGGGTACGAGATCGTGCAGGTCGTCCCCCGCGCCTGGACCCACGCGCTCGCCGAGGTCACCGGCGCGCCGGTGACGGGGGAGACCCCGGCCGGATGGCGGGCGGAAGCGTTGCGCCGCAGCGGGGAGTACGCGCCAGCGCTGCTCTCCGACGGCCGGGCCGTTGCCTGGACCCCGTGGGAGGGCGGCACCGGCGCCCCGCACGACCACGTCGACCGGGCCGTCGCCGCGACCCGCGCGGCGACGTTCCCCCTGCTCGGGCTCGACCCGCTCGCCGCCGCCTGACCGTGCCCCCGCGACCACCCCCGCCGATGCGGTCGCCGGGCTGCGCCGCCGCCCGCGGCGAGGCCCCGCACGAGCAACCCCCCGAACGGCGGATGGCGCACCGGTCACATCGTGCGCTACAACCACAGGAGCAACGCGAGAGTCATCACGCCGTGGTGGGGAAGCCACGCGGGCTCACGCGCGAGAGTGGTGTGCGAGTCATGTCGTCGAGCCTGTCGGAAGTGAAGTTCCTGACGGTCGCCGAGGTCGCCAAGCTGATGCGGGTCTCGAAGATGACCGTCTACCGGCTGGTCCACTCGGGTGACCTGCCGGCCGTGCAGATCGGTCGCTCGTTCCGGGTCCCCGAGCAGGCCGTGCACGAGTACCTCAGGGCCGCGTTCATCGAGGCGGGCTGACCCGCCCGCACCCACCGGTCCGTCCCGCTACTGGTGAGTAGCGGCGTCGGCGTTCACCGGCTCGTGCTCGGCCCGAGCCGTGGATCACCGGTCGCGGCGCCGAGGCGGGCGGACCCGGTATCCTGCGTCGTCACTCATACCAACCGAAGGTGTCTCGTGGGCTCGGTCATCAAGAAGCGTCGCAAGCGCATGGCGAAGAAGAAGCACCGCAAGCTGTTGAAGAAGACGCGCGTCCAGCGGCGTAACAAGAAGTAGCCCGTGTCCTTCGGCTGGATCACCTTCCTGTCCGACTACGGGCACGACGACTCCTTCGTCGGCGTCTGTCACGGCGTGATGGCGCGGATCGCCCCGGCGGCCCGCGTCATCGACGTCTGCCACGAGATCGCGCCGCAGGATGTCGAGCAGGGCGCGACCACGCTGGTCGCGGCGGTCGAGTACCTGCCCGAGTCGATCCACCTCGGCATCGTCGACCCCGGCGTGGGAACGAAGCGGCGCGGCGTCGCGGTCCTCACCGCGCAGGGCAGCATCACGGTCGGGCCCGACAACGGCGTCGCGTCGCTGGCCTGGAAGGTGCTCGGCGGCGCCGTGAAGGCCCACCGGATCGACAACGAGCACCTCTGGCTGGCCAACCCGGCCAAGACGTTCCACGGCCGCGACATCTTCGCGCCGGTCGCGGCGCACCTGGCCAACGGCGTCGCGCTCTCCGACGTCGGCGAGGAGGTCGACGTCGACTCGCTGGTGCGGATCACGCTGCGCGCGCCGACCGTCGACGACGACCACGTGCACGGCGAGGTCTGGTCGGTCGACCACTTCGGCAACCTGTCGCTGAACGTCCACCGCTCCGACCTCGAGGCCGCCGGCATGAACCTCGGCGACACCGTCGAGCTGCGGCTGCACGGGCGGACGCTGCAGGTGCCGTTCACGGTGACGTTCGGCGAGGTGCCGCCGGGACGGATCGCGGTCTGCGAGGACTCGTACCGCCGGATCACCGTCGCCGTGAATCTCGGCCACGCGGCCAAGACGCTGCGGGCCGTCCGCGGCGACCCGGTCGTGATCAGCAGGGCACCGCGGATGGCGCCGCACGCGCGGGAGCCGATCGGCATCCTCGAGCCGCCCCCGCAGCCCTCGACGATGTCCTGAGTGACGCGGATCACCCGTCCCGCCCCTTGACGACCGCTTACCTAACGGCGCTAAGTTGACGGCGTTAACCTAAGCCGTGCAACGGGAGCCCGTCATGCTGGTCCGCCTCGCGAACCTCGTCGTCCGCCGCCGCCTCGCCATCCTCGCCCTCACCCTCGTCGGCCTCGTCGTCGCGGGCGTGCTCGGCGGCGGCGTGGCGTCGCGGCTGTCCTCGGGCGGGTTCGAGGACCCCGGCGCCGAGTCGACCAGGGCGCAGCAGGCACTGGAACGCTTCGGCGGGGAGAGCAACGTGCTGCTCCTCGTCCGCGCCAGGAACGGCACCGTCGACGACGCCGCCGTCGCGGCCGCGGGCGCGGCGCTGACCACGCGGTTCGGCGACGAGCCCGACGTGTCGTTCGCGGCGTCGTACTGGACCCTCGGCAAGCCGCCGCCGCTCAAGAGCAGGACCGGCGACTCGGCGTTGATCCTGGGCCGGATCAGCGGCAGCCAGGACGAGGTGAACAAGCGGGCCAAGGCGCTGCTGCCGCGCTACACGTTCGCGGACAGCACCCTCGACGTCCGCCCCGGCGGCCTCGCCGCCGTCTACCAGGACGTCAACGCCATCATCGAGGCCGACACCAAGAAGGCCGACAGCGTCGCCATCCCGGTCACGCTGGTCCTGCTCATCCTGGTGTTCGGCTCGGTCGTCGCGGCGTTCCTCCCGCTCGCCGTCGGCATCCTCGCCATCGTCGGGACGTTCCTCGTCCTGCGGGTCGTCTCCGGCTTCACCGAGGTCTCGATCTACTCGCTCTCGCTGACGACCGCGATGGGGCTCGGCCTCGCGATCGACTACAGCCTGTTCATCGTGAGCCGCTACCGCGAGGAGCTGCGCGCGGGTCTCTCGTCCGACGACGCGGTACGCCGCAGCGTCACGACCGCGGGCCGGACCGTGACGTTCTCCGCGCTGACCGTCGCGGCGTCGCTCGGCGCGCTGCTGGTGTTCCCGCTGGCGTTCCTCCGGTCGTTCGCGTACGCCGGCATCGCCGTCGTCGCGATGGCCACCGTCGGCGCCGTCGTCGTGCTGCCCGCGCTGATCGCGGCGCTCGGCCCGCGCGTCGACAAGTGGGTCCTTTGGCGGCACAAGCCGGCCGAGGTCGGCGAGGGCATGTGGCACCGGGTCGCGGTGTTCGTGATGCGCCGCCCGTGGCCGATAGCGCTCGGCGTCGTGGCGCTGCTGCTCGTCCTCGGGGCGCCGTTCACCGGCATGAAGCTCGGCCTGCCCGACGACCGCGTCCTGCCGAAGGGCGCGCCGAGCCGCCAGGTCGCCGAGGTGCTGCGCCGCGACTACGTCTCCCGCGAGGCCGCCGCCGCGTCGGTCGTCGCGCAGCGCGTCGGCGACCCCAGGACGCGGGCGAACGACATCACGTCCTACGCCACCGCGCTGTCCCGCCTGCCCGGCGTCGCCCGGGTCGACGCGCTGACCGGCTCGTTCGCCGGCGGCCGCCTGGTCCTCCCCGCAACGCCTGTCTCCCAACGGTTCTACGCCCCCGACGCGACGTACCTGTCGGTGATCCCGGGCGTCGAGCCGGTCAGCCCGCAGGGCGAGAGGCTGGTCGCCGCGATCCGTTCGACGCCGTCGCCGCTGGGCCGCGTCATCGTCGGCGGCCAGTCGGCACAGCTCGTCGACAGCAAGCGCTCGATCGCCGAGAACATCCCCCTGGCGGCGTTGCTGATCGCGCTGTTCACCTTCGTCGTGCTGTTCCTGTCGTTCGGCAGCGTGCTGGTGCCGGTCAAGGCCGTGCTGCTCAACCTGCTCAGCCTCACGGCGACGTTCGGCGCGATGGTCTGGATCTTCCAGGAGGGGCACCTGTCCGGGCTGCTCGACTTCACGGCGACCGGCACGCTGACCGCGTCGATGCCGATCCTGATGTTCTGCATCGCGTTCGGGCTGTCGATGGACTACGAGGTGTTCCTGCTGTCGCGGATCAAGGAGGAGCACGACAAGACAGGTGACAACGCCGGGTCGGTCGCGATCGGCCTGGAACGCACCGGCCGCATCGTCACCGCGGCCGCGCTGCTCATCGCGATCGTGTTCGCGTCGTTCGCGCTGACCGCCAACATCTCGTTCATGATCATGTTCGGTGTCGGGCTCACGCTCGCCGTCGTGATGGACGCGACGCTGATCCGCGCGGCGCTGGTGCCGGCGTTCATGAAGCTCGCGGGCGAGGCGAACTGGTGGGCGCCGGGGCCGCTGCGCCGCCTCTATGACCGCTTCGGCATCAGCGAGACGGAAGAGGCCGAGAAGCCGGCGTTGGAGAAGGTGTGACCCCGCGGCAACGCGCCCGGCGCGGCCAGGGCGACCTGCTGCGCGCGGAGATCCTCGACGCGGCCGGCCGGCTGCTGGCCGAACGCGGCGACGAGAACGCCGTCTCGGTCCGGCTGATCGCCGACGCGGTCGGCGTCACGCCGCCCTCGATCTACCTGCACTTCCCGGACAAGGACGCGTTGATCGAGGCGGTCTGCGAGGAGCGGTTCAAAGAGTTCGACGAGGCGTTGGAGACGGCGGCGGCGGGCGCGGGCGACGCGCTGGCGGAGCTGCGGGCGCGCGGTCGCGCGTACGTGCGGTTCGGGCTCGACAACCCAGAGCACTACCGGGTGCTGTTCATGGCCAAGCACGACCGGTCCATGTCACTCGCCGAGCTGGTCGAGCCGGACGGCGACGCCGGTGCGGGCGCGCGGGCGTTCGGCCACCTCGTGGCTGCCGTGGTCCGGGCGCGCGAGGCCGGCGCGATCGCGACGGCGGACCCGGTCGTGACGGCGATCCTGCTCTGGTCGGGGTTCCACGGCATCGTGTCGTTGCTGATCTCCGAGCCCGGGTTCCCGTGGCCGGAGGTCGACGTGCTGGTCGAGGCGCTGCTGGACGAGCAGGAACGGGGCCTCGTGCCCCGCACATAGACTCGGCCCATGCAGCCGCGCCGGGTACTGGTGACCGGGGTGTCGCGGTTTCTCGGCGGCCACCTCGCGACCGCGCTCGCCGCCGACCCCTCGGTCGAGGCCGTCGTCGGCGTCGACACCGTCGAGCCGCGCGGCGACCTGGGGCGTACGGAGTTCGTCCGCGCCGACGTACGCAGCCCGAAGATCGCGGGCGTCATCGCCGACGCCGGCGTTGACACCGTCGTGCACCTCTCCGTCGTCGCCACGCCGCTGACCGTCGGCGGCCGGACGGCGATGAAGGAGATCAACGTCATCGGCACGATGCAGCTCCTCGCCGCGTGCCAGAAGTCGCCGACCGTACGCAAGCTCGTCCTCAAGTCCACGACCGCCGTCTACGGCTCCTCGCCGAAGGACCCGGCGCTGTTCACCGAGGACATGGAGCCGCGCCGGCTGCCGCGCAGCGGCTACGCCAAGGACTCGGTCGAGGTCGAGGGGTACGTCCGCGGCTTCGGCCGGCGGCGCCCCGACGTGTCGTTGACGCTGCTGCGGTTCACCAACTTCGTCGGCCCGCGCATCGACACGCCGTTGACCAGGTACTTCTCGCTGCCCGTCGTGCCGACGGTCCTCGGCTTCGACCCGCGCATCCAGTTCTGCCACGAGGACGACGCGGTCGAGGTGCTGCGCCGCGCGACGCTGGAGGACCGGCCCGGCATCTTCAATGTCGGCGGGTCGGGCGTTCTCCTTCTCTCCCAGGCGATCCGGCGGGCCGGGCGGGTGTCGTTCCCGGTGCTGGAGCCGTTGGTCAACATCGTCGGCCAGGGCTTCCGCCGCGCCGGACTCGTCGACTACTCGCCGGAGCAGATGCGCTTCCTCGAACACGGCCGGGTCGCCGACACCACGCGGCTGCGCAACGAGTTCGGGTACACCCCGAAGTGGTCGTCGCTCGACGCGTTCGACGACTTCGTCCGCGCCCGCGGCCTCAACCGGCTGCTCAACCCCGACACGGTCGCCGACGTCGAGAGCGCCGTCCTCTCCCGCCTGTCGTCGCGGAGGTCGGTCGATGCCTGAGGCCCGCGTCATTCCGATCCGCGAACCCGTTGCGCCGCAGCCGTTCGTGGCCGACGACGAGTACGTCGCCGAGCCACCGGAGTGGGAACGCCGCCTGGCGGGTGCGCTGGCGTTCGCGCGGCGGCGGATCACCGGCGACTACCCGATCGACGACTTCGGCTTCGACCCGGACCTGACCGACCACGTGTTCATGGCGGCGTTGCGGCCGTTGTACGAGAAGTGGTTCCGCGTCGAGGCCCGCGGCCTGTCGAACGTGCCCGACACCGGCGGCGCGCTGATCGTCGCGAACCACTCGGGCACCGTGCCGCTCGACGCGATCGGGGTGGCGTTGCCGCTGCTCGACCAGCACCCCGCGCACCGGCACCTGCGGATGCTCGGCGCGGACCTGGTGTTCCGGCTGCCGGTCGTCGCGCCACTGGCCCGCAAGGCCGGGCACACCCTCGCGTGCAACGCCGACGCCGAACGCCTGCTCTCCTCCGGCGAGCTCGTCGGCGTCTGGCCGGAGGGGTTCAAGGGGATCGGGAAGCCGTTCAGCGAGCGGTACAAGCTGCAGCGGTTCGGCCGCGGCGGCTTCGTCTCTGCGGCGTTGCGGACCGGGGTGCCGATCATCCCGGTCTCGATCGTCGGGGCCGAGGAGATCTACCCGATGGTCGGCAGCCTCAAGACGCTCGCCCGGCTGCTCGGCGTGCCGTACGTGCCGGTGACGCCGACGTTCCCGTTGCTCGGTCCGTTGGGGCTCGTCCCGCTGCCGTCGAAGTGGCTGATCGAGTTCGGCGAGCCGATCCACACCGAGCAGTTCGGGCCCGGCGCCGCCGACGACCCGATGCTGGTTTTCAACCTGACCGACCAGGTCCGCGAGGTGATCCAGCAGACGCTGTACCGCCTGCTGATGCAGCGGCGTTCGGTGTTCTTCTAGACCTGCTGGAGCCGGTCCTCGATGTCGGGGACGGGGGTGAACCGGAACGCCTTCCCGACCTTGCTCTGCACCAGCAGCCCGAGCCCGGCGAGGTCGAGCAGGTCGCCGCGCGCCGTCTCGTAGACGACGTCGTGGCTGCGCCGGTGCGACTGCACGGTGTACGACGCGTCGAGGTTGCGCAGCGCGTGGCTCACCAGATCGAGCTGCCGGTGGTTGAGCCGCCCCGCGGACTTCACCAGCCGCTCGGCGGCCCGGACCTCCCTGGCCTTGCGCTCCGCGTACGCCATCAGGGCATCGATCGCGCGCAGGATCACGCGCAGGTGGTAGAGCAGGAAGTACGTGAGGTCGTTGTCGTCGGTCTCGGTCAGCAGGAACGACCGCGCGTACTTGGACGGAGCCTTCCGCAGGATCGTGGAGATCGAGATGAACTCGGTCAGCCAGTAGCCCTGCCGCAGCATCGACCAGTAGAAGAGGATGCGCGCCGTCCGGCCGTTGCCGTCGGCGAACGGGTGGTCGTAGCCGAGCCAGAAGTGCACCAGCACCGCGCGGACGACGGGGTGCACGAACCCCGCGCCACCGCCGTTCGCGAACTCGCACAGCTCCCGTAGCCGCTCAGGCAACTCCTCGGCGGGTGGCGGCGTGTGCAGGACCTGGTCGTTGTCGCCCCAGACCCGAACGCGCGTGTCGCCGGGCTGCTGGATCCGGCCCGCGTCGTCGGCATCGTCCAGGGTCCCCTCGGTGACGATCCGCTGGATCTCCACGACCAGCTCAGGTGTCAACGGCTCGTGGGCGTGCTCGCGGACGAACTGCATCGCCCGGAAGTTGTTGGCGATCATCTGCTCGCTGCGGTCATTCGGCGCGCGGCCGGTCCGCAGCATCTCCTTGGCGACTCGCCGCGACGTCGAGGCGCCCTCCAGCTGGCTGGAGGTGATCGCCTCCTCGACGAGCGACGACATGACGTACTTGTCGCGGGTCGCTGGGTTCACGACGGTGTCGCTCGTGGCGATCCGTCCGGCTGCCTGCTGGTCGACCCGGAGCAGCATCTCCAACAACGCGTCCGGCAGCGTGAACGAGAAGGGCCGTCCGTCGATCGGCCGGAGGGCGACCGGGCGGCGCCCACCGATCCGCCGGAACTTGAGCGCTGCCCACCAGCCGTTGTGGGTGAGGCCGGCCGGCGGGGTGCGATGAAACACGTCGTCCCAGTGCAGGTACGCCGTGTCGTCGACACCGGAGGTCCAGACCTCGTCGGTGATCGCGGCGACGAGGTCGAACGGAGGTGGTGCGAGCGGGACCTTCATCAACTACTACCGTCCTACTACTTGCTACTGATTTAGTAGTTCGACGGTACCTTCCTACTAATCTAGTAGCAACTAGTAGCACGCTAGTAGTTGCTACTACCCGGTTGTCGTCAGGACCTCGGCGCCCTCGTCGGTGACCAGCAGGGTGTGCTCGAACTGCGCCGTACGGCTCAGGTCGGCGGTCACGGCGGTCCACCCGTCGTCCCACATCCGGTGCTCCCACGAGCCGATCGTGATCATCGGCTCGATCGTGAACGTCATCCCCGGCACGAGCTTCGTGGTCGCCCGCGGGTCGTAGTGGTGCGGGACCTGCGGGTCGGCGTGGAACGTCGTCCCGATCCCGTGCCCGACGAACGCGCGCACCACCCCGTAGCCCGCGGCCTCGGCGTGCGCCTGGATCGCGCGGCCGATGTCGCGCACCATCCCGCCCGGCCGGACCGCGGCGATACCGACGTCCAGGCACTCGCGAGTGACCTGAACGAGGCGGCGGGACTCCTCGTCGACGTCGCCGACGAGGAACGTCGCGTTGGTGTCGCCGTGCACGCCGTCCAGGAAGATCGTGACGTCGCAGTTCACGATGTCCCCGTCGCGCAGCACCGAGGAGTCGGGGAAGCCGTGGCAGATGACCTCGTTGACGCTGGTGCACAACGACTTCGGGAAGCCGTTGTAGTTCAGCGGGCTGGGGTAGCCGCCGCGCTTGATGCACTCCTCGTGGGCGATGGCGTCCAACGCGTCGGTGGTGACGCCTGGCGCGACCGCCGCGCCCACGATCTCCAGCACCTCGGCCGCGGCGCGGCCGGCGCGGCGCATCCGGACGATCTCTTCGGCGGTCTTGGGAGCGGCGCCCGCGCGGTTGCGTCCTGGACGGCCGGTCAGCGCGTAGTCGGGCCGGGGGATCTCGGGCGGAACGGTCCTGGTCGGCGAGAGCGTGCCGGGCCGGACCCGGACGACGTTCCACGC
>JAVEEC010000001.1 GCA_030840645.1 Frankiaceae bacterium | reverse complement strand
GCGGCGGCGCTGCCGACGAGGAGAAGTCGAGCTTCGACGTCGTCCTCACCGGCGCCGGCGACAAGAAGATCCAGGTCATCAAGGTCGTGCGCGCCGCGACCGGCCTCGGCCTCAAGGAGGCCAAGGCCCTCGTCGACGAGGCCCCCAAGCCGGTCAAGGAGGGCGTCGACAAGGAGGAGGCCGAGAAGCTCAAGGCCGAGCTCGAGGAGGCCGGCGCCTCCGTCGAGGTCAAGTAGCTCTCGTTGCGTCCCGGCGCCCGCGCGGGCGCCGGGATCGCTGACCCGCAAAAGAAACACGGGCTTTCGCCCGTTTTCTGGAGGACAGGACGAGGGTCCCGCTGATCGGGGACTCCCGTCGCACACGTCCCACGAAGGGGTCTTCCCAATGCGAGCCATTCCGGCTCCCCGCCGGCGTCCGCGCCGGCACCTCACGACCGCCGCTCTCGCGGCGCTCGCCATCTTCCCGGCCGGGGCCTCGGCCGACACGACCGTCGGCACCATCGGAGTCGCAGGCTTGTGCGGTACCGGCCAGCAGGAGGGAGTGGGCTCGGCCGCCATGCCCACGTCCGGGACCGTCACGGATCTCGCCTTCCAGTCGTACGATCAGACGGCGGGCGCGAAGGAGACGCTGCAGGTCCTCCGTCCGACCGGGACTCCCAATACGTTCACGGTGGTCGGGAGAACTGGCGAGCTGACCGATCCGGGCACCGGAGCGGTCGTTCACGCCGCCGTGTCGATCCCGGTTCAAGCCGGCGACGTCGTCGGCGTGTACGCGGTCAGCGGCGGCGGCCCCGGCGGGTACGTCGCGTGCTGGAGCCAGGCCAACACCGGCACCTACGACAACACCTTCGCCTTCCCGCCGACCAACCCCCAGGTGGGCGACCAGGTTTCCGGATTCGCGTTCGACTGGGTGCCGAACGTGCAGGCCACGCTCTCGACGGGCCCGACGCTGCCGAAGTGTGGCGGTGAGACCGCGACGATCTATCGCGGCTCCGGGTACCCCGGGACGAGCACGGCGAAGGCCAACGATCCGATGACGATCAAGGGCACGGCCGGCGACGACGTGATCTACGCCGCCAACGGCGCCGACACGATCGACGGTGCCGGCGGCAACGACAAGATCTGCGGCGTCGGCGGAGACGACATGATCCGCAGCGGCGCCGGCAACGACTACGTGTTCGGCTCCCAGGGCAACGACGACCTGGGCGGCCAGGCCGGGGACGACGAGGTCATCGGCGGGCCGGGCAACGACCGCGTCAACGGGTCCGACGGCACCGACGTCGTGCGCGGCGGCGACGGCGACGACGTCATGAACGGCGGCAACGGCGACGACCGGGTCTACGGCGGCGCCAACGACGACGTGCTCGGCGGCAACGACGGTGTGGACTACTGCAACGGCGGTGGTGGCAACGATCGCGTGACGCTCAACGGCGGGTGCGAGACCTACGACTCGAGCACCGTGTCGAACAACACGCCGGCGCCGAACGGGGCCGATTCGGCTGTCGTGGCGCAGGCGGAGTCCGATTCGGACGCGCCTGGGAACGCGGCCACCCTGATGCCGGCGACCGATGCCGGCAGCGGCGCCGACGTGGTGGGCGGCAACGTCGGCCGCGCAGGCGACGTCTAGAAGCTCAGTCCCATCGAGTTTGGGTCACATTCCCTAGTGGTAAACTAGGGAATGTGATCCTGCTCGCCCTCCTCCTCCTCTGGTCCGTCGTCGTCGTGATCATGCTCGCCGCCTGCCGCATCGCGGCGGTCGCCGACGGCAGCGCGCCGGTCGCGGCCCCCGAGCCGGTCGCGGCGCCCGCGGCCGAGCCCTCGCTCGCCGCCTGACGCCGGCCTCCCCGCAGGCGTGTCCGGCGACCGTCGGCGCTGGCGCGTTGCCACTCGGTGAAGACCTGATTTTCGGGTAGGGCTACACGAAACGACTACACCTTTCGGCCCAATCGGGTTAGGGTCTTCGCTCCATCCCGTTTCCGTGCGCCAGAAACCAGACTGACGCACGTTGTTTGTAATGGGTGCCGGGCAGGCGGCACGGTTTCGGAAGCCGTCAAAGGTGTGGGGAGAAGCCTGACGTGAGTACAAGTCCCACTCGTTCACAGCCCAGCCACCCATCCGGGTTACGCCGCCGCGGCCGCGGTCGTTCCTGGCCGTGGACTGCGCGTCCCTTCGCGCGGGAGATCCCGCGATTCCTGGGGATCTCGGACACGAACGACCACGCGGTCCTGCGCCACCGCGACGCCGCCACGCGGCGGCTGCTGGCGGCGGCGGACGGGTGCGCGGCGGTGCTCGCGCTGCTCCTCGTCGGGGAGCTGGCGGGCCGCCGCCCGAGCGCGCTCTCGCTGATCGTCGCGGTCCCGCTCGTGGTCGGCATCCACAAGATGGCGGGCCTCTACGACCGCGACGACATGGTGCTGCGCCGCTCCACGCTGGACGAGCTGCCGACCCTGCTCCAGCTCTCCGCGCTCTACGGCATCATCGCCAGCGCCGTCGTCCAGGCGGTCTCGCCGACCGCGTTCCGCCCGGCCGCCGTGCTCGGCGTGTGGGTGCTCGCCTTCGTGCTCATCAGCCTCGGCCGCCTCACGGCGCGCGGGCTGGCGCGGGCCATCGAGCCGCCCGAGCGCTGCCTGATCGTCGGCGACCAGGGCATGATCGAGAAGGTCGTGGAGAAGATCCGGCAGCCCGGCTCGGGCGGCCGCGTCGTGGCGACCCTGCCCTGGACGGCCTCGGCGGCCAAGGACACGGCCGCCTCGCTCGGCATCGAGGCGCTCATCCGCGTCCATAACGTGCATCGGGTGATCATCGCCCCGGCCACCAGCGACGCCGCCGACACCGTGGACCTCATCCGCATCGCCAAGGAGGCCGGCGTGCGCGTGAGCATCCTGCCGCGCATGTTCGAGGCGGTCGGGACCTCGGTCGAGTTCGAGCAGGTCGACGGCCTGACCATGCTCGGCGTGCGCCGCTTCGGGCTGACGCGCTCCTCGCGCCTGGTCAAGCGCGCGTTCGACCTGATCGCCGCCACAGTCGGCC
>JAVEEC010000126.1 GCA_030840645.1 Frankiaceae bacterium | reverse complement strand
CAACGTCTGCTCCGGGTCGCCTACGACGATCCGCGCGTTCGCCGAGAGCGCCGCGGCCGCGACCGGACGTTCGGTCGACCTGCGGTTCGGCGCGCTGCCGTACCGCAAGGACGAGGTGTGGGCGTCGTACGGTGACCCCGCGCGTACGGCCGAGGTGCTCGGCTGGCGCGCGGCCACTCCGCTCGACGAGGGGCTGCGGCTGGCGTGGGAGGCGTTCGGGTGATCGAGGGCGTACGGGTCGTCGAGGGGCGGCTGCACACCGACGAGCGCGGCGCGTTCTACAAGGCCTGGCAGCACGAGCCGGGGACGCCGCCCATGGCCGAGGCGAACCACGCCGAGCGGCGGGCCGGCTGTCTCGTCGGGCTGCACTTCCACCGGGACCAGACCGACGTCTGGTGGCTCAGCACCGGCCGGGCCGTCGTGTACCTCGTCGACCTGCGGGTGGGCTCCCCCACCGAGCGCGCGGTGCAGCGGGTGGACTGGGACGTACCGGGCCGGTCGTCGGTCGTCATCCCGCCGGGCGTCGCGCACGGGTTCGCCGCGCTGACCGACGTGACGCTGACCTACCTGCAGTCGCGGCCCTACGACCCCGCCGACGAGCTCGGCGTCGCGTGGGACGACCCGGACCTGGCGCTGGACTGGCCGACGAGGACGCCCCTGCTCTCCGAGCGGGACCGCACCAACCCGGCGTACGCCGCCTTGCGCGACCTGCCGCGCTTCGCCTGAGCCCGGGCGAGCGCGAGCACGACGATCAGCGGCACCGTGACGAACGCGTGCCGCTGGTAGTCGACGCCGAGCCCGCCGCGCATGTAGACGATCAGCATCGGCAGCGACGCGGCGTAGAGCGTCAGCGTCGAGTGCCGCAACGGCTCGCCGCGGCGGAACGTGTGCTCGAAGAAGCGCCGCGACACCGCGCCGACGAGCGCGCTGACGAGGACCACGCCGATCAGCCCGCCGTTGTAGTACGGCTCGCCGAAGAACGAGAACGCGAAGCCGGCCGGGATGCCGAGCTGGCGGAACAGCAGCACGTCGTTGAGCTCCTCGTCGGCGCTGCGCGGCTTCTTCCCCGGCCAGACCTGCCGCGGTACGGGGCGGGCCAGCGCGGCGAGGTACGACCGGCCCTTCGCGTACGGCACGCCCTGCGGGATGACCCCGACCTCGATGGCGAGGTTGCGCGCCATCGCGGTGTCCTGACCCTGCAACGGCACCAGCCAGGGCTTGCTGCTGAGCTGGTCGCGGGTCACCTCGATGGCCGCGCCGAGCCGGCCGCCGGACACCTCGTTGGCCCGGTAGTTCAGCGGGAGCAGGATGCCGACGACGACGAGCCCCGCGCCCACGGCGAGCACCGCGGCGACCCGCGGCGCCTTGGCCCGGGCCGCCTGCCGCGCGACGAGGAAGCCGAGCGCCGCCGGCACGAAGTAGCTGCGGTCGCCCACGCCCACGGTCGCGATCTGCGACGCCACCATGAGCGCGATGCCGAAGCCCGGCCGGCGCCGCCGGTGGGGGAGCGGCTCGGCGAACCGCTCGCGCAGGTAGATGTAGAGCCCGAGCGGATAGAGCCACAGCGGCGCGGTGTAGAGGTAGCCGCTGCTGCTCTGCAACGCCGTGCCGGTGACGACGCTGCGCCCGCGGAAGAACTGGAGCAGCAGCCCGGGGCCGCCGTTGAGGGCGAGGAACGCGAGGAACAGCCCGCCGCAGACCAGCGCCGCGCGGCGCGACCGCGCGCGCACCACCTCGATCGGCGGGTCCGGCGGGGCCAGGCTCCGGCGCGGCCGGCCGCCGGCGACGAGGTACCCGACGACGAACGCGAGCAGCCCGACGGCGCAGAGGCCGAGCGCGCGGCCGTACGTCGCGCCGATCGAGATGCCGAACTGCCGCTCCACGTCGCCGAGCGAGCGGTCCGCCATCGGCCGCGCCACGAACAGCACCGAGAACGCGACGGTGAACCAGAGGATCGGCGCCCGCCAGACCGCCCGCCCGTGCACGAGCACCCCGACGGCGAGCGCGATCACCGCCACGGTCGCCGTGCCGGCGATGCCGCCGCCGAGCGTCCGGATCGCGCCGAGCAGCGGTACGGCGACGGCACCCACGACGACGAGCGCCACCAGGCCGGGGACGACGAGCGCGTTACTCCGCGACCGTGCGTCCACGCCCACCTCCGGGGATCGCGCGCCGGCCCTCGCGGAGCAGCCACCGCAGGTCGTCGCGGCGCGGCAGCGCGAAGTCGCGCGGCGGGACGCCGGCCACCCGGTGCAGCCGGGCGAGGCAGAAGCCCGCGCTCAGAGCGTATGACAGCAGGCTCACCACGGCGGCGCCCACGCCACCGGCGACCGCGACCGCCGGCACGAGCAGCACCAGCGTCAGCCCGGCGCCGATGCCGATGCCGGCCGAGTGCGTGCCGGGCCGCCCCACGGCGCCGAGGGCGGCGCCGGTGAGCTCCAGCAGCATGGCCGGCGCGCACGCGAACAGCAGCACCACGAGCATCGGCGCGGCGCCCGCGAAGTCGCGGCCGAACACGACGACGACGAATGGGTGCGCGACGGGAACGGCGGCCACCGCGATCGCGAGCACCACCGCCACGCACCGCCGCCCCGTCGCGCTCACCAGGTCGAGCGACCGGACCGCCGCCGCCTCGGCGGTGAGCACCGAGCGCAGCGCCGTACCGGCCAGCAGCGGCAGCTCCGCCAGCGACACGGCGACCGCGTACATGCCGAGCTGCTTCGCGCCGGCGACCGGCAGCATGATCGCCTGGTCGAGCCGCAGCAGCACGACCCCGACGAGCCCGCCGCTCCACGAGCGGAGCCCGTACGACACCACCTCGCGCCGCGCGACGGCTCGGGCGGTGGCGTCGGGCACCGCGCGGCGCCGGGCACCGGCGACGAGCAGCAGGCCGGCGACGACGCCGCTGCCGAGATGGGCGAGCAGGGCGGTGCCGACGGTGAGCCGGTGCGCCAGCCAGAGGGCCACGAACGCCGCCATCCGCAGCGTCGTCTGCAGCCACCGCTCGACGGCCGGGACGCCGTTGGAGCGCAGCCCCTGGAGCTCGGCGCGCACCACCGCGTACCAGAGCATCGGCGGGACGTAGAGCGCGCCCCAGCGCAGGTACCTGGTGGCGTCCGGCTTGTGGTTCACGAGGTACGGCGCGGCCACCCAGACCACCAGGACGGCGACCGGCGCGAGGGCGAGCGAGGTCCGCAGCGCGGCGCGGCGCACCGACGGCAGCACCACGCCGTAGGTCGCCGTGTTGTACCGGACCGCCTCGGCCAGGCCGATGCCGAAGACGAGCGGCGTCAGCGACAGCACCGCGATGAGGCCGGCCAGCAGGCCGCGGCCGTCCGTGCCGAGCGTCCGGGCGAGCAGCGGTGCGGCGACGACGGCGGTGACGGGGAGGCTGAGATTGGCGAGGAACTGGAGCCGGAACGCGCGCCGCGGCGTGTCGCTCGCCGGCGCCGGCCGCGCGTCGCCCGTCACCGGCCGCTCGTCACCGGGCGGCGCGGTGCGCGGCGGTGACGACCCCGGCGGCGGCGGTGTCGTAGCTCCAGCGGGCGACGTGCTCGCGCGCCGCCGCGCCCATCGCGGCGCGCCCGGCCGGG
>JAVEEC010000035.1 GCA_030840645.1 Frankiaceae bacterium | reverse complement strand
GACGTCGCCCTCGGGCGTCAGCGCAGTGTTCGTGAAGACGGTGTTGCCCCACAGCGAGGCCATGGCGTTCGGGTTCGTCGCGAAGCCGGTGCCGGGCGCGACGCCGAAGAACCCGGCCTCCGGGTTGATCGCATAGAGCCGCCCGTCCTCGCCGAAGCGCATCCAGGCGATGTCGTCGCCGACCGTCTCGACGGTCCAGCCCTCGATGGTGGGGACCAGCATCGCCAGGTTGGTCTTGCCGCAGGCGCTGGGGAACGCGCCGGTGACGTACCGCGGCTCGCCGGTCGGCGGGGTGAGCTTGAGGATGAGCATGTGCTCGGCCAGCCAGCCCTCGTCGCGCGCCATGACGGAGGCGATGCGCAGGGCGAAGCACTTCTTGCCGAGCAGCGCGTTGCCGCCGTAGCCGGAGCCGTACGACCAGATCTCGCGGGTCTCCGGGAAGTGCGAGATGTACTTGGTGGTGTTGCACGGCCACGGGACGTCGGCCTGGCCGGGCTCGAGCGGCGCGCCGACGGAGTGCACGGCCGGGACGAAGAACCCGGAGTCGCCGATCTGCTCGAGGGCGGCGGCGCCCATCCGGGTCATGATCCGCATCGAGACGACGACGTACGGCGAGTCGGTGATCTCCACGCCGAGCTGGCTGATGGACGAGCCGAGCGGGCCCATGCAGAACGGCACGACGTACATCGTCCGCCCGCGCATCGAGCCCGCGAACAGGCCCTTCAGCGTGCCGCGCATCTCGGCCGGGTCCATCCAGTTGTTCGTCGGCCCGGCGTCCTCCTGGCGCTCCGAGCAGATGAACGTGCGGTCCTCGACGCGGGCCACGTCGCCCGGGTCGGAGGCGGCGTAGAAGGAGTTCGGCCGCTTCGTCTCGTCGAGCCTGGTGAACGTGCCGTTGGCGACGAGCAGGTCGGTCAGCCGGGTCCACTCCTCCTCGGAGCCGTCGCACCACTCGACCCGGTCGGGCTGGGTGAGGGCGGCGATCTCGCCGACCCAGGCGATCAGTCCGGCGTGTTTGGTGGGGGCCTGGTCCAGTCCGGCAATGCTCGTCATCCACTGCTCCAACCCGAGCCGGACACCGTTGTCCGGGGCGTTGTGGGGGTTACCGGTCAGTGTACCTGCCGTTACGGGTGCCCTAACGTCGCGCGACACACGAACTCCGGCGGCTCGGAGCAGGGATGCGGCGCCGCGCGGGGAACTCTGCGCAGCGGCCCCGGCCGCGACCCCTACCCTGCGACACCCCAGCGGAAGGACACGCATGAAGCGCAACTTGGCCCTCAACAAGGAGACGCTCGCGGAACTGTCGACGGACGACCTCGCGGCCGTCGTCGGCGGTCAGGCGTCGATCGGGCAGGTCTGCACCGAGCAGCTCTCGCTCAAGGCGGAGTGCGGCCGGCCGACCTGCGGCCCCGGCTGCACCGGCCGTAGCGACCCGATCACCGTCCAGCAGGGCTAGTCACGCTCCGCCGCCCTCGTTCTGTGCAGGTCACCCGCCCCTCTCGAGCGTGGTGATCTGCACAGAACGAGTCGGCGGGCGCTGGGCTACCGCGTCAGGTCCACGAGCACCTTGGTCGCGGTGCGGCCGTCCATGGCGGCGTACCCGGCGGGAACGCCGTCGAGGTCGACGGTGAGGTCGAGGACCGGCGACGGGTCGAGCCGCCCGGCGGCGACGTCGGCGAGGAGCTCGGGCAGGTACGCGCGGGCGGGCGCGACGCCGCCGTGCAGCCCGATGTTGTTCGAGAACATCCGCCGGATGTCGACGCTGCCGACCTGCGCGGGAACGCCGACGAAGCCGACCCGCCCGCCCGGCCGCGCGACGCCGATGGCGAGGTCCATCGAGGACTGCGCGCCGACGCACTCCAGCACCGCGTCCGCGCCGCCGCGCGTCGCGTCGAGCACCGCCGCGACCGCCTCGTCGCCGCGCGCCGTGACGAGGTCGGTCGCGCCGAACGCCTTCGCGATCGCGAGCCGGTCGTCGTGGTGGCCGAGGGCGAAGATGCGTTCGGCGCCGAGCCGCGCCGCGGCGAGGACGCCGCAGAGCCCGACCGCGCCGTCGCCGACCACCGCGACGGTGCCGCCGCGGCGCACGCCCGCCGACACCGCCGCGTGGTGGCCGGTCGACATCACGTCGGTCAACGGCACGGCGGCGCGCAGCAGCGCGGGGTCGTTCGACACGGCCTCGGGTACGACGACCAGCGTGCCGTCGGCGAACGGCACGCGCACCGCCTCGCCCTGGCCGCCGTCGTTCGACTCGCCGCCCCAGAAGCCGCCGTTGACGCAGGACGTCTGCACGCCCTTCGCGCAGAACTCGCACGCCCCGTCGGAGAAGGAGAACGGCGCGATGACGCGGTCGCCGGGGCGGACGGTCGTGACCTCGGCGCCGACCGAGTCGACCACACCCAGGAACTCGTGGCCCGTCCGCCAGCCCGGCTCCCACACGTTCACGCCCCGGTAGAACCAGAGGTCGGAGCCGCAGACGCACGCGTACTCGACGCGGACCACCGCGTCGGTCGGCGCGGCGATCGCGGCGTCGGGGACGGTCTCGACGCGGACGTCGCCGGGGGCGTGGAAGACGGTGGCGCGCAACGGTTGCTCCCAACGGGTGTAGCGGAAGGGCCATGACTCTATGCCCGCAGAAAAATCTGCGGAACGCCGCGCGATGTTTGCCGGAGCACCCCGTTGTACGGGTTGTCCGATCAACCGATACCCCGTAGGAGCAGCAGGATGCTCAAGAAGCTCGCCGCCGCCGCGTTCGTCGTCAGCGCCCTCGGCATGGCCGTCCCCGCGCACGCCGAGAACGCCTGTCTGCACCTCCACGTCCAGGTCAACGACGTGGTGCAGGACGTCGACCAGTGCGTGTAGCTCTCCGCTAGAACTCCCGCCGCCGGGGGCTGGGCCTCGGCGGCGGTGATCACGGGAAGAGCCGTGGTGCCCCGGCAGGACGGGACGCACCACGGCTCTTCTCTGTTCCATGGTAGGCGCGCCGTCCGGCGCGTCTACCGGGGTCGGCGGGCGGGCGGCTACCCGGACTCCGGCCCCTGCGAGCGGGCGCGCTCGACGGCGACGAGCGCATCGCGCAGGCTCGCGATCCACTCCTCCTGGTTGCGTCCCACGAGGCGTACGCACCACGCGAGCGCGTCGCTGCGGCTGCGCGCGACGCCGGCGTCCACCAGGGTGTCGAGCACCTGGCGTTCCGGCTGCCGGAGCCTGGTCATCACGGGGACGCTCGCCGTCGTGAACAGCTCGGTCGTCGCGCCTGCCGTCGCGCCCCAGGCGACGTTGCGGCCGAACCGGTGCTCCGCCTCGCGCGCGATGTCGATGCGCGCGTCGCGGGTCTCCTCGCGGAACCGCTTGATCCGCCCGGCCTCCGCCGCGGCGATCGTCGCGGCGTCGCCGCCCTCGACCTCGGGCGGGCTGAGCGTGCCGACGACGACGATCTCGTCGCGGTCGATCGTGACCTCGGGCGCGCCGGTGAACCACTCGGGCAGCCGCCCGGCGAACCAGCCCGGCGCCTCGTCGGCGGCCGGCGGCGCGTCGTTGCCCGCCCACGGCGGGCGGCCGCCCCTGCCCCGGCCCTGGGGTGCCCGGCGGTACCGGGCCTCGTGCTCTGCGTACCTCATCGTCCGGCTCCTGTCTGCTGTTGCTTACATGATTACAACATGACAGAAGCGGCCGCGCTAGTCCTGTTCCGGCCGGCCGCCGACCAGCTCGCGCAGCGCCTCGGGCGTCGTCACCGGCGCCGCGCAGGTGAACCGGCGGCAGACGTACGCGGCCGCCCGGCCGCCGACCAGCGGGCGGCCGGCGAGCAGCGGGACGGTGTCCCCCGGCGGGCCGAACGCCACCTGCGCGCCCGGCGACGTCGCCATCAACGCGGCCCGCACCAGCGCCCGGGTCGCGTCGTCGGCCGGGTCGCCGACGACGGCGACCTCGGCCGGGCCGGCGGCGAGCGCCTCGGCGACGGCCGCCGCCTGGCCGACGAAGCGCGCATGCCGCGCGACCAGCGGGGTCACCGTCGCGAGAGCGCGCTCGGCGGCCGCGCGGTGGCGTTCCGAGCCGGTGAGCGCGGCGTAGGAGAGCAGCGCGCCCGCCACCGCGGAGCTGCCTGACGGGGTGGCGTTGTCGGTCGGGTCCTGCGGCCGGCGGACCAGCGCCTCGGCATCGTCGGCGGTGTCGTAGAACCCGCCGTCCGGTGCGCCGAAGTGGTCGAGCACGACGTCGAGGAGCCCGGCCGCCTCGCGCACCCGCCCCGCGTCGCCGGTGACGGCGTAGAGCGCGAGCAGCCCGTCGGCGAGGTCGCCGTAGTCCTCGAGGACACCGGCGTTGCGTCCCGCGCGGCCGTGCCGCGACGTCCGCAGCAGGCGGTCGCCGTCGCGGTGCAGGTCGCGCATCAGGTCGGCCGCGCGCTCGGCGGCGGCGACGTAGTCCGGCCGGTCGAGCAGCGCGCCGGCCTCGGCGAGGGCGGCGATCGCGAGACCGTTCCACGCGGCGACGACCTTGTCGTCACGAGCCGGCGGGACGCGCTGCTTGCGCGCGGCGAGCAGCGTCGCCCGGACGCGCTCGTACCGTTGCGCGTCGTCGGGGTCGTGGTGCAGCTGCAGGACCGACGAGCCCTTCTCGAACGTCCCCGCGGCCGTCACGCCCCAGACGGCCGCGGCCCACGTACCGTCCTCGTCGCCGAGCACCTCGACCAGCTCGGCGGGCGTCCAGACGTAGTACCTGCCCTCCTCCCCCTCGGAGTCCGCGTCGAGCGCCGAGGCGAAGCCGCCCTCGTCGGTGCGGAGGTCGTTCAGCAGGAAGCCGGCGGTCTCTACGGCGACGCGCCGGGCGAGTGGGGAGCCGGTCGCGCGCCACAGGTGGGTGTAGACGCGGAGCAGCAGCGCGTTGTCGTACAGCATCTTCTCGAAGTGCGGCACCACCCACCGCGCGTCGACGGAGTACCGGGCGAAGCCGCCGGCGAGCTGGTCGTAGATGCCGCCGCGCGCCATCGCCTCGGCGGTGCCGTCGACCATCCGCAGCGAACGGTCGTCGCCGGCGCGCGCGTGGTGGCGCAGCAGGAACTCCAGGCACATCGACGGCGGGAACTTCGGCGCGCCGCCGAACCCGCCGTACGTCTCGTCGTACGACGCCGCGAGCGCGTCGACGGCGAGGTCCAGGTCGGCCGTACCAGGCGGGGCCTCGCCGGGTGCCGCGGGGCCGCGTTCGCCGAGCCGCCGGGTGATCTCGGCCGCGCTCGCGACGACCTGCTCGTGCTCGTTGCGCCACGCCTCGGCGATCGAGCGCAGCACCCGCCGCAACGACGGCATCCCGTGGCGGTCGTCGGGCGGGAAGTACGTGCCGCAGAAGAACGGGTCGCCGTCCGGCGTCATCAGCACCGTCATCGGCCAGCCGCCGTGGCCGGTCAGCGCCTGCGTCGCCTCCATGTAGACGGCGTCCACGTCCGGCCGCTCCTCGCGGTCGACCTTGACGTTGACGAACAGGTCGTTCATCAGCTTCGCCGTCTCGGGGTCCTCGAACGACTCGTGCGCCATGACGTGGCACCAGTGGCAGGCGGCGTACCCGACGGAGAGCAGCACGGGGACGTCGCGGCGGCGCGCCTCGGCGAACGCCTCGGGCGACCACGGCCACCAGTCGACCGGATTGTCCTTGTGCTGCAGCAGGTACGGGCTGGTCTCGCCAGCCAGCCGATTCACGATGCAGCCATTCCGCTCGTACTCATGGACGATCTCCCGTCATCGGATCTGCTTCGCGCGCCACGGCCTAGACATACGAGGGAGGCAGACGAGGTGGCTACGGCACGCTGCCCCGGGGCACGATCCACTGCGTCGGCTGCCCGGTGACCGCCGCAATGCGGTCGTAGGCGTCGTCGTAGTGCAACACCGTGACCCGATGCCGTTCCGCGATCGCTGCGATGAGCAGGTCGGGTAGCGGAACGGTCCGCGCCTGCCCAAGCCGCCACAGCTCGGCCTGCACGCCGATCGCGCGACGCTCGACCAGAGCACTTCCAGCTCGACGACGCCGCACGTCGCCACGAGGCCGCTGTGGATGAGCGGACCGAGCACGGACTCGACCGCCGGATGGCGGAGCCGGGCGAGCGCGCTCTTGTCAGCGAGGTACCGGCCTACCGCCATGCCGCCGCAGCGACCGCGGGGTCAGCCAGGTCCGGCAGCCCGTTCGCGGACAGCCGCGCCAAGTCGCGGCGACGTGCTGCCAGCGCGATCACTTCGGTCAGCGCTGCGTTCACGGTGTCTTTCTTCGTCCTCGTGCCCAACACTCGCCCAGCCTCAGCAAGCCGGCTCTCATCCACGTCGACCAGTCTTGGCCATCGACCCTCCACGTATATCCAATGATGGCTTCCGAGGATATCCGGGTGGGGCGAGCGTCACACCGCCCGGGGCTGTCCGGCACGGTGTCGGCGCGGACGTCCTCGCGCTGCCGGGTTCCGGCCTCCAACCGTGGCGTATGACCACTGCGGAGACGTGATGCCGAGCGGGCACGATCCACGACGTGCGAGAGCTTCACTGCGGGTCGATGCGGATGACGTGCCGCTCCGTCACGTCGAGCAGCACGGGCTTGGGTCCGGTGGACTCGCGCGGAGGACGCGTACGACCGTGCGACGTGCACGAGCGAGAGTTGGCGCGGCGAACGTCGGTGTTGCTCGGCGAATGCCGACCCGCGCGGACAACTCCGGAGCCAGGTGACGGCGAGCGGCTCAGATTCGGGAGGCGCTCTACGCCGACGAACGCCGGGTACCTCGCGCGTGGACACGAAAGCTCTGATAGCCGGCGTTCGGGGCGCATCCCGATCCGAGCGTCCGCTCGTGCCGATGAGCGGATCTGGTCAGTGCCGCATGTTGACTCTCAGCGAGCCACTCAAGGGCGATATCTTGTAACTGCTCACGAGATCCCGCTTCTTGAGTTCGTCAAGCAGCTCCGTTGTCCCTTCGTGGGGGCTCAGTTTGGGCCGATGATAACCGAGTTGCACGAGTAACTCGTAGGGATCGCCGAGTCCCCGCAGGATACGCTCCAGATCCATTAGGTCAATAGAGGGTAGCAGTGGGGCAAGCAATTCGAGGATGTATTCGGCGGGGACGCGCTTCTCGCTGAGCACTGCTAGAACGGCGACATCCAGGTTGTGGCCCTTCTGTGCCCACCGGGCGAGCGCGATCGCGCTTGCTCGGTTGAGATGTTGCAGCAGGTACGGAGCATCGGCAGCTAGCGCTCGTTTGGCATCGACGCTGACCTGGCTACTTCCGAAGAAGTATCCAAGGTCTTCGGTTGTCAGGCCGATAGCGGTTACGTAGTTGGCAAGCTTCTTCGAGGCACCAAAGAAGCGCTCGCGCATGGCGAACGGGCGTTCGGCGATGCCCTCGTACGTGGCGAGCTCGTCCGCGACGTGGCCGGCTCCGAGGAGTTCGGGGAGCTTGCTGAGGCCGTGCTCGTCAAGGCGCTCGACATCGAGATCGTCGTCAAGATCAAGATCCTCGATCAGTCGGACCGTATCTGCGGCCGCCAGGTGCGCACTGTTAGCGATGGCAACTGCCATCTCTGTTCGGTCTGCGACACTGACAGCGTCGGGAGAAGTGAGAGGTTGCTGTCCGATGACCTCGGCAAGCTCGGACGTCAGGCCGAACTCGTCGATCAGAGCCGAGACGTTCGCGGCCGTCGTCAGGAACCGTCCCGCAGAGGCGACTCCAGACCTTGCGTCAGCCTCGAGCTCGGTGACGTCGCTGATAACGCAGGAGCCGTGTGCACGGCGTGCCACCGTTGCAACGGCGTCAGGTGCTTGCTCGCTGAGGTCGTTGAGAATGCCCGCGAAGGCCGAGCCTTCTGCGACTGCGGGCTCATTTGGCTGAAGAATCGCAACGTAACCCTCGATCTCGCGCAGCAGGTACTGGTACACGCGAGGATTGAGCTCCCGGGTCTGATCGAGGGCGGGTGTGTGGTCCACTCCAAGGGCGGCGCGCACATTGTCGGCGGTGATCGGGAACAGGCCGCGGTCTGCAATAGCGCGTCGTTGAGCGCCGCCGAGTTCTGTCAACTGCTTGAACCGGGCCCCAAGCTGGGCAACCAGTTCGGCGAGAGCATCGGCTCTTGCCGTATCAAGTTCCGATGTGAAGGCAGACATTTCGGCGTAACTGTCGCCGATGAGCGAGATGAACTCATCCGACGCCTCGTAGTCGACGGAGGTGTCGGCGGCGAGTAGCGCCGCGTCGATCAAACGGAGTTTCGTTTCAGCGTCGAGCTCTTCCGTATGGGCGAGATCAGTAAAAACTGCTGGCCACTCGGCGCGGATCAGTGCCTGGACAAAGCGCTCGGCGTAGCTTCCGTTGTTGAGGTATACATCGAGGAAGCCCGCCTGTGGATCTAACGGGCGCACAAGTCTCTTCAAGGCGAGATCCAACTCGCCCGTGCCGTGAACGAGGTAGTAGTCGAACACGTCGACGTTGAACACGCTCTCACCTTGCAGGAACTTGGCTTCGAGTTCGTCTGCGACGGCGGCAATTGACGTAACGTCGTCGAAGTGGAAGAGGTAGTCGGCCTGATTAGGCTGAACGCAATGGAGAATGAAGTTCATGGCTTCCACGCTGATCCTCACGGCGTGGTAGTCAGAACAGTAAAGTGTGAAGTTCTCGTCAATCAGCCCCGCCATCAGGAGGTCATACGCGAGAGGTGATACGAGCGACCTCATGATGTCAGCAAGCGAACTCGCTGTATCGCCGTGGGGTCCGGTCAGGTCGGACCGTTGGAGCAACTCAGTCATCGAGGCTCGGGACACGAACGCACGGTTTGCCGAGGCTGTTCTCGATCGCTGCCGGAGCGTCTCCTCGTCTTGGGCGAAGCCGGCTTCGAGTGCCTTGTCGCCGGTCAGTGCCAGAACCTCTTCGTATGACAGCTGCAGGCTGTGGCCGTAGTTGTTCCTCAGACGGACCGAGTCCTTGTGCTTCAGCATGGAACGCCAAAGAACCGCTGAGCCGAGGTCAGCATCCTGGTACGTCATCGATTGGTGCTGGAGCACGACCCCGCCGGTGTTCCCTGCGGACCGGAACAAGATGGGTATCATCGTACGTAGGCGTTCTCCGGCGGCTGCAGCCCTGCCCTCCCAGGCCGCGCCTGCCTTAATCTGCGCAAGAGCCTTGGCACTGATGCGCGACTGTTCAGCTGTTTGGTACTGCACCAGTGATCGATACGCTGCATACGCGGCGTCAATCTGGCTGGTTCCGAGCCGAATCCGTTCGAAATCCTCGAGGTACAGGTTTTTATAGACCATCATCGCGAACAGACGGTCGACCGTCAGGCCCTTGAGCCCATGTGGGCCGAGGATCGAGGTGCTATACATTTCGAACTCATTGCGAATGTTGCGGATTAGCCGCATATCTGTCAGGCACGTTCCGACGAGGTTGACGACCGCCGACGACGGCTTGTGAGCCGAGTCCTCGAATTCCCGCGTGATGAGGTCTCGCGCCGACCGATGCGTCAGGAACGGGACCATAGGGACGACAAGATCAAAGAACTTCGTGCGGTTCGTCGGAGGCCGAGTCTCCATAGTTGCGGCCGTCCCCGACACGGGTTCGGCGCCGTCGTGTTCCTCCTCTGCCTGAGCCGCGGCCAAGTCCTCGAAGATGCTGTCGCGGACCGCGTACACGAAGCGGATCGGACGCGACGTGATCTGGTCGGAGTTGTTGAGAACAGTGTTGAGTTCCCGGAGCGTCTCGAAGATGTGCGGGTCCTTGAACCGGTCCAGATCTTCGAAGATCGCTACCGCTGTTCTCGTCCGCTGGAAGAAGTAGACTATCTCGTCTAGGTACTGGTCGAAGTACGAGTTCTCCTTGGCCTTGAGGGTTAGGGCCGCGCCGCCGGCGGAGACGGACTCGACCCGCAGTCTGCTCTGAAAGGTCCGAAGCCCGAGGAACCAGACTCCGGCGACGAAGATGCCGAGTGTCAGCAGCATGAACCAGCCCATGTGGCTGTTGAGCTGAACGAGACGCTGTGGCGCGGCCTTCTCGAGCCGTCCCCGAAGCCCGAGGAGCGTCGCAACCATGAGGAACGTGATGCCGACGATTGCTGACCAGAGGCTGGCAGCTCGCGGGCGGAAGGCGTCGATGCGGAAGTAGCGGGAGCCAGGCATTTCTGCGGGGGCTTTGCGGTAGAGCAGCTGCTTCACGATCTCTTTCTGGATGAGGTTCGTGAGCGGCGGTATCGATCCGTCCGCCTGGACCCTTGCGCGTGCGGAGTCGTCGAAACCCAGGCTGGATAACGACAGGTTGACGTATCTGATCTTCTTGAGGTCGAGTTGCTGCTGGACCCCGAGGATAACGCTGCTCTTGCCGCTACCGTAGTGCCCAGCCAGGGCAATGTTCTTCGCAGCCTCCTGGCCCGATTCAGACAAGGCCTGTAGGAGCACGGCGGCGTGCCGTCCGTGCTGCTTGTCGTCATAGGCCGGGCCCAAACTCCGGAGCCGCGGAGTCGGCTGTGGAGCTGGCTGCGAGACCGAGATGCCTTCAGACTGAGACATGTTCCGAATCGTAGGCGCGCGCCGGGGCCACTCGTCGCTGGCCGCGCCCTATGCAACGCGCGTTTGGAGAAGGGCTGCGGCCAGTCCTACCGACGTACTCGTCTCGAGCAATACGCGCTCCGGGCTTCCGCAGCCGAGGCAGGTCACAGGCTCGGAGGGCAGGCGCGGTGCGCCGGCGACAGACGCCGTGACGTCCTCTCATGCCGCATGCTGTCACTCGACTGGCCGATGTCAGACCTTCCGGCTGGGTCGCACACTCGTGGCATGGCGGTTCTCGACGCCTCTCTCGCACCGTCGCGTGCGCTTGGTCTCGCGACGGTTGCTCATCTGTCGCGCTACCGTGGCACCTCGCGCGAGCACACCGAGTCCGACCTGCGGGTCTACTTCGGCTGGTGCCAGGACCGGCTGCTCGCGCCGCTGGGCGCCCAGCGCAACGACCTCGAGCTGTATCTCCGCTGGATGCAGGACGTCCGCCGGTTCAAGCCGTCCACCGTGTCCCGACGGCTGTCGGTCGTCGCCGGTTTCTACCGAACGTGCGTCATCGACGGCGTCCTGGAGCACTCCCCGGCCGAGTACGTCCGGCGACCGACTGTTCCTCCGGAGTCACCCACGCTCGGGCTGACACACCTGCAGTTCGAGAGGCCATGCTCACCGCCGCAAGGCAATCCAGCAGCCCGTTCGACTTCGCCCTCGTGTGCCTGCTGGGACTTCTCGGTCTGCGGATCTTCAAGACCGTGGGCGCAGACCTCGACGACCTTGGAGAGGAACACGGCCACCGAGTCCTGCGTGTGCGGGGTAAGGGCGGCAAGGTCGTTCTCGTTCCGCTGCCACCCTGCCGTCAGCCGTGCCGTGGACCGGGCAGCGGGCGACCGAACGGCCGGCCCGCTGCTACTGAACAGGCGCGGCGTCCGCATGGACCGGCACTCCGCCACCCGGGGGCTGCGTCAGCTCGCCGATGAGGCTGGCGTCCGGCTCCCGCGGATGCACCCCCACATGCTGCGGCACACCTTCGTCACCACCATGCTCGACGCCGGCGTCGACCTGCGCGACGTGCAGATCGCGGCCCGACACGCCGACCCGAGAACCACGATGCGCTACGACCGCGCACGCAAGAACCTCGACCGCCACCCGAACTACATCCTCGCCGCCTACATGGCCTCGGGGATCTGACCGCGTCTGCCGATGTGCGGGCGTCGAATGGCCGGAGTGCTGGCTGTCCTGATCGGCACTTCGGTGGCAGTGCCCACGGCGTTGTGGCCGCGCGTCTGGGACACCCGGTAGCCACCGGCGTGTCAGCAGAGCCGTCCTTCCGGTCGGCTGACCGAACCGTTAGGACAGGTCGGCGGACACGCCTGATAGCCCCACGCATCTAAGAACTGGCTGACAGGGAGTTGAGCACCGCGACCTCTGGGAACGTCGCCGGCGCGCCGTAGCCGTGCTCAACCAGCCACCGGATCTCCATCAAACTTCGCAGCGACCAGTACGCGCGGATCACGTCGATCTCGATGTCGCCGCCATAGCCCGCGACGACATCGTTGAGGTGCTCCTCGTGTGCGAGCGTCAGAGTGGCGAGGTCATACATCGCATCGCCTTGGCCGCCCTCGGACCAGTCCACGACGCCGCTCACCTCGTCACCGTCGACGAACAGATGAACGATCTGCAGGTCCCCGTGGATGAATACCGGTGCCCAGGGCCGCAGCGCCGCCTCCGCGACCTGACGATTGCGCCTGACAACGTCGGCGGAAACGACATCGTTGGCGACGAGCCACTCACACTCCGCGTCGAACAGTGGCGGAAAGTCGACCGTGCCCCCACTGCTGAGAACGGGCTGCTGCTGACACTGGCTGCTGGGCCACGGCGGCAGCGGAGCGTCGTGCAGCGTGCGGACGGCGGCACCCGCCGCAACCCACGCCGCCGAAGACGCACGCGACGGCTCTTGGAGAACGCCGAGCGCCGTTCCAGGGACTGCCGCGAGCGCAAGCACCGGCGGCTTGCGCCAAAGAACCTCGGGGGTGGGGATCGGTGCCCTCGCCATGACCTCGACCTCTCGGTCGATGCGCGCTTGATCCGTGTCGATCTTCAGGAACACATCGCCGATGCGTAGCGTCACGCGCTCCGAATGCGCGACAACGACTTCAATCTCCCGCATGTCGTCGATCATCGCCCCAGGCCACCGACGGCACAGAGAGTATTGAGCACCGCTGGCTGCCGGGCACCCGCGAGCCGGTTCGCCATGCGGCCCGTCCTTCTACGCTGTTGCCGTGGACGAGCCGCTGCGGGTGACGGCCCGGGTCGCCATACCCGAGGCCGAGCTGCTCGAACGCTTCTCGCGCTCGTCCGGCGCGGGCGGCCAGCACGTCAACACGAGCGACACCCGCGTCGAGCTGTCGTTCGACGTCGAACGCTCGCCCTCGCTGTCGCCGACGCTGCGCGCGCGGGCCGTGGAACGGCTCGCCGGCCGACTCGTCGACGGCGTGCTGACGGTCACCGCCTCCGACCGGCGGAGCCAGCGGCAGAACCGCGACCTCGCCCGCGAACGCCTCGCGGAGACGTTGCGCGCGGCCGTCGCGCCGCCGCCGAAGCCGCGGCGGCCGACCAAGCCGGGGAAGGGCGCGGTGCAGGCCCGCATCGACGCGAAGAAGCAGCGCGGCCGGCTGAAGCGGCTGCGCGGCAGCGTCGAGGACTAGGGGCGCGTCGGCGGCACGGGAGTACCGGCCGAGCGGTACGGGTCGTCCGGCGTCGGCCCCTGCGGTGGCCCGGGCGGCCACGAGCCGGGCGGCCACGAGCCGGGCGGCCACGAGCCGTGCGGCGGCCAGTAGCCCTGCGGCGCCCACTGTTCCGCGCGGCGCTTGCGGCCACCGCGCACGACGAGCACCACGATCAGCACCGCGACGCCGATCGCCCCGACGACGACGGCCAGGAAGCCGGCGAGCAGCCCCTTCACGTTGGCCAGGTCGGCGAACGACGTGTCGTCCCGCCCGGGCGGCCGCGGCCCGAACGCCGCCGCCAGCTCCTCGCGGCCGAAGAACTCGCTCCCGGGTGCGTCGGAGAGGCCGCCGTTGCCGATCATCCGGACGCCACCGATCCAGAACGGCGTCACGTCCCAGACGATCCGCGCGCCGCCGAGCGCCTCGTCGTGCAACGCTTCGGCCGACGTCGCGCGCGGCCGCCACGTGACCTCCAGGACGTCGCCGTCCGTGTCGACGCCGATCGCGACGTTGCGGTAGCCGGCGTCCTCCAACGCGTACTGCGTCGAGACGAACGCCCGCACGACGCCGCACCCGGCCAGGAGCAGACCGGCCAGGGCCAGGGCCAGCGCGACCACGACCCGCGAACGCACCGTCAGCCGGTCCGGCTCGGCTCGCGCAGCCCGGCGAACAGGTCGTCCTCCGGCATCGTCGTGTCGACCATCGACCGGGCCAGCTCGTAGTCCTCGGTCGGCCAGCACTCGCGCTGGAGGTCGAGCGGGACGTGGAACCACGGCCCGTCCGGGTCGACCTGCGTCGCGTGGGCGAGCAGGGCGGCGTTGCGCAGCTCGAAGAACTCCCCGCACTGCACCCGCGTCGTGATCCGGTCGCGGTCCTCCGGCTTGTCCTCCCACGTCGCGAGCCGCTCGGCGTACGGCGACTCCAGCCCGCGCGCCAGCATCGCCTCGTGGATGGCGACGAGCTTCTCCTTGTGCCAGCCGTGGACGTAGTACAGCTTCGACGGCTGCCACGGCTCGCCCGCGTCCGGGTACCGCTCGGGGTCACCCGCGGCGTCGAACGCCTCCACCGAGATCAGGTGGCACGCGATGTGGTCGGGGTGCGGGTAGCCGCCGTTCTCGTCGTACGTGACGACGACGTGCGGGCGTTCGCGGCGAACGATCTCGACCAGCGCGCGGCCGGTGACGTCCAGCGGCTGCCTCGCGAAGCAGTGCGGGTCGAGCGGCGGCAGCTCGAAGTTCTCCGGCGCGTCCTCCGGCTTCTGCGGCAGGCCGGAGTCCACGAAGCCGAGGTCGACCTGGCGGACCGCGAGGATGTTGATCGCGGTGACCAGCTCGCGCCGCCGGACGGCCGGCAGGTCGGCGACGATCTCGGGCCGGTCCATCGCCGGGTTGAGGATGTCCCCCGCCTCGCCACCGGTGCAGGTCACGACGAGGACGTCGACGCCCTCGCGGGCGTAGCGCGCCATGGTCGCGGCGCCCTTGCTCGACTCGTCGTCGGGGTGCGCGTGCACCGCCATGAGCCGCAGGCGTTCGCCGTCGGGCATGCGCGTCTCCTTCGTTTCGGTCGGGGACCATTGTGCCGGGATACTCGGAGCCGTGACCCCCGAAGTCCCCGAGCGGCAGCGCGACGTCGCGAAGTACGTCGTCATCGCGCTCGCCCTGATCGTGTTCGGCGTCGGGCTGTTCGTGGTGCTGCTGCCGTCGAAGACGCCCGACATCTCCTTCCGAACGGTCGCCGTCCAGCTCGGCGACCCGAAGCAGGTGGTGGTGACGTTCGAGGTGACGAAGGCGCCGCTGGCGTCGGCGGAGTGCCAGGTCACCGCGACCGGCGAGAGCCGCGAGATCGTCAACCGCCTCACCGGCATCCGCATCGGCCCGTCGCCCGACCAGCGGACGACGACGCACACGGTCACCGTCCCCACCGACCAGCGGGCGACCGCTGCGGCGGTTGCGACGTGCGTCATCACTCGCACCCGCTGAACTGCCTCTCTTGCGCGGCCGGTTCCGGTGCTAGCGTCGGTGGGGACACCCCAGTTCGCACGTTCATCGTTTGGAGCAGTCGCGTGACCGAGACAGACGTTGCCGAGACCTGGCTGACCCAGGACGCCTACGACCGGCTGCAGACCGAGCACGACACGCTCGTCGCCGGGCGGGGCGACGTGTCGAAGATGATCGAGAAGGCGCGCGAGGAGGGCGACCTCCGCGAGAACGGCGGCTACCACGCCGCCAAGGAGGAGCAGGGCAAGCAGGAGGCCCGCATCCGCCAGCTCGAGCAGCTGCTGCGCACCGCCAAGGTCGGCGAGGCGCCGACGTCGGCCGGCGTCGCCGGGCCGGGCATGGTCGTCACCGTGAGGTTCGAGGGCGACGACGACCCCGAACGCTTCCTCCTCGGCTCGCGCGAGGACCACGTCGGCGGTGACCTGGAGATCTACTCCGTCGCCTCCCCGCTCGGCAAGGCGCTGACCGGCGTCGGCGTCGGCGAGACGGTGAGCTACACGTTGCCGAACGGCCGCTCCATGAAGGTGGAGCTGCTCGACGCCGCGCCGTTCTCGGGCTGACGGCGATGACCGACGACTTCCCCGTCGAGGGCATCGACCACATCCACTTCGTCGTCGGCAACGCGCGGCAGGCCGCGCACTTCTACTCGACCGCGTTCGGCATGCGGGTGACCGCGTACCGCGGCCCGGAGACCGGCTCGCGCGACCTCGCGTCGTACGTGCTGGAGTCGGGCGGCGCGCGGTTCCTGGTCACCGGTCCGGTCCACGCGGGAACGCCTGCGGGAGAGCACCTCGCGAGGCACGGCGACGGCGTGTTCGACGTCGCGATCCGGGTGCCCGACGCCCGGCGGGCGTACGAGCTCGCTGTCGAGCGCGGCGCCACCAGCGCGAGCGAGCCGGCGATGCACGAGGACGAGCAGGGCAAGGTCGTCGTCGCGTCGATCCAGACGTACGGCGAGACGTGGCACACGTTCGTGGAGCGGACGGCGTACGACGGCGTGTTCCTCCCCGGCTTCGTCGCGCGCGAGCCGCTCGTGGAGCCGCCGGACAAGCGGTACTTCCAGGCCGTCGACCACGTCGTCGGCAACGTCGAGCTCGGCAGGATGGACGAGTGGGTCGCGTTCTACAACCGGGTCATGGGCTTCACGAACATGGCCGAGT
Organism: Frankiaceae bacterium; assembly: GCA_030840645.1. GTDB lineage: Bacteria > Actinomycetota > Actinomycetes > BP-191 > BP-191 > BP-191. The sequence continues at coordinate 18,587 of JAVEEC010000035.1, read as the reverse complement.
TCGTCGGCGACGACATCGCGACCAACTACTCGGCGCTCATGTCGAAGGTCGTGGCGGACGGCACGCGGCGGGTGAAGTTCCCGCTGAACGAGCCCGCGGCTGGCAAGCGCAAGAGCCAGATCGACGAGTACCTCGAGTTCTACGGCGGCCCCGGCGTGCAGCACATCGCGCTCGCGACCAACGACATCGTCCGCTCCGTGCAGCGGATGAAGGCCGCCGGCGTGGCGTTCCTCGACACCCCTGACTCGTACTACGACGACACGCTCCGCGAGCGCGTCGGCGACGTCCGCGTCTCGATGGACGAGTTGCGGGCGCACCGGATCCTCGTGGACCGCGACGACGAGGGGTACCTGCTGCAGATCTTCACCAAGCCGGTGCAGGACCGGCCGACGGTGTTCTTCGAGCTGATCGAGCGCCACGGCTCACAGGGCTTCGGCAAGGGGAACTTCAAGGCGCTGTTCGAGGCGATCGAACGCGAGCAGGAGCGCCGCGGCAACCTCTAGTCCCTCGTTCTGTGCAGGATCTCCGCCCCCCTCGCGCGTGACGATCTTCACAGAACGAGCTCAGCAGGTGTGGATGTACCGCGCGTGCGAGCGGGCGGTCGGGTGGGTCACCGCGCCCGCGGCGTTGCCGTTGCGCGTCAGGCCCCACATCGGCAGCCCGGTCGAGCCCGAGAGGACGTACGACGTCTCCGACGTCTCGGTCGCCGTGTTGACGACGATGTCGCCGCACTTGTCGCCGTCGAGCAATGCGCCGACCGAGAGGTAGCCCATCCCCGTCGCCGCGAGCGCCGTCCGCCACAGCCGCTGGGGCGCGTTGCCGCGCCAGGCGGTCAGCGTGAGGACGCCCTTGGCGTACGTCTTCCCGATCGCGTCGATGCCGCGGCCGTCGAGCGCGATCCTCGACGCGGCGAGGTCGGGGGCCGGGTCGCGCCACATCCGGCCGGTGCGGCCGTCGAGAGTGCCCTCGTCGCGGCGGATCTTCGCGCCGTACGGCGCCACGACGATGCCGTAGCCGATGTCCGCGACGCCGTCACCCTGCGCGTCGCCGATGCTGCCCCAGCTGCTGGAGATGTCGTAGCGGTTCAGGTCCGCGGTCTTGACCCGGCGGGTCGCCGTCCACAGCGCCTTGCCGGCGCCGTTGTACGCCGCCACCGTGAAGCCGGCGCCGTCCGAGGTGTCGCTGCCGAGGACCAGCTCGCCGCCGCGCTTGCGGTCCACGTCGCCGACCTCGAACACGCGGCCGGCCGGCCTCGACCAGGCCACCTTGCGCTTCGCGCCGTCGATCAGCGCGACCGTAGCGGGTGGCTGGGCGGGCGACGGCGCCTCGCCGCTGGACGCGAACACGAAGCCGAAGCTCTGCGCGGCGGCGACGACGTCGGCGATGCCGTCGCCGGTCACGTCGTCAACCTCGTACACGTCGAGGATGTCGCCCTTCGGCAGGCCGGTCGGGGTGCCCAGCACGGCGCCGTCGGCGGTGTTGACCAACGACACCGCGTAGGCGCCGCTCGCGGTCACGACGGCCGCGACGTCGTCGCGCTTGTCGTTGTTCAGGTCGCCAACGGTCGTGGCGTACGCGAAGCCCGAGTCGCTCGTGAAGCCCTGCCCGAGCGGGCTGGTCACGCCGGTCGCGCCGTCGAGCACGCCGAGCTGCATCCGCATCCGCGTCTGCTCGGTGGTGCCGGCCGGGTCGCTTGCCGCCGCGGTGACGTAGGACAGCATCAGCAGGTCGGCGCCACCGCCGGCGACGAGGTTGCCGATGCCGCCGACGGCGGGGTAGCCGACGTCCTGGTAGCTCACGAGCGTGCCGACGGCCAGCCCCGGGCTCTTGCTGGTCCACAGCGACTTGCCGGCGGCGTCGTACGACGTCACGTCGGACACGAGGGCGGCGCCGCCCGCGACGTCGGTGTCCCCACCCGGCGCGGAGAACGACAGCGCGAGGAAGCCGTTGGCGCCCTTCGCCCCGACCGTGGTGAAGACCGGGAACACGAAGTACGCGGTCGGCAGCGTGAGCGACCAGAGCGCCTTGCCGTCCCTGCCGCGGTGCGCCTCCAGCCGCAGCGTCTCCGCCGGCCCGGTCACGTCGTCGAACACCACGTGGTCGCGTACGTCGACCAGGTCCATGACGTGGTCGCCGTCGAGGTCGCCCGCGCGGAGCAGGTACGCCGAGTCGAACGAGTCGACGGGCACCGGGGCGTCGAGCAGGGCGGGATCGACCGGCAGCCGGTGTGCCGCCCGGGCTCGGGCGGCGACCCACGCCGCGCGCGCCTCGGCCTTAGACGTGGCGGGCCGTGGCGCTCCGTGCGCGAGCACGGGTGCACCCGCGACCAGCAGAGCAGCGGCGACGACGATCCTGAATCGCATGGCGGCCTCCCCCGTTTGGACGAACTTCTGCGGGTTTATACCGCATAGACGCCTGAGTGTCGCCTTCGGTTGCCTCAGACGGTGCGGCGGCGCCGGACGAGCAGGACAGCCAGCGCCGAGATGCCGAGCGCGAGGAACGGCGCCCCCAGCCCGCCGGTCGTCGGGATGACCCCGCCGCCGCCGGACCCGGGCGGCGGGTTGCTGCCGCCACCGGAGCCGCCGCCACTGCCGCCACCACCACCACTACCGCCGCCACCGCCGCCGCTCCGGCTGCCCGGCAGGAGGAAGTCCATCGCCGGGGCGTTGTCGACCGGGTAGAGGTAGGACTGCACGCGCGCGTCCGGCGGGATGTTCACCAGGGCGTACGCCACCGCGCTCGGGAACATCGAGCCCGGGCCGGCGCCGACCTCGGACGGGCGGTTGTTGTCGTCGGGCGGCCCGTAGGACTTCAGCAGCGAGCGCGGCACCGCGATGCGGATGACGCCGGCGTCCTCGTTCACGTCACCCTTGACGTCGACCGCACCGGGGTACACGACGATCTTCTCCGCCGTCGGGTCGGCCTGGCCGGACTCGGTGCCCTTCGTCGTGTAGTTGTCGAAGCCGAACGTCCACCCGGTCACCGGCGACCACCGCGCGGTCACGCCGGCCGGCTGGTAGCCGTTCATCCAGCGGAACAGGTAGACGACAGAGGTGCCGTTCGCCGCGAGCGCCGCCTGCTGCAGCGCCGCCGAGGACAGGTCGCCGAGGCGCATGGTCACCGTGAAGCCGCCGTCCGCGACCGCCTCGCCGCTGGTGAGGTCGATCTCGGGACCGATCTCGACAGCCGGCTTGCCGCCCCTGTCGACGAAGTCGAGCCCCTTCTGGTTGACCGTCGCCGGTGCCGTGCACGGCACGGCGGGCGGCGTCGGACAGAGGGTGCCGTACGGCGCAAGAGCGTCGCCCTCGGGGTCGGAGCTGGTGGTCCTGACCCGCGGCCGCTTGGGCGTGAGCGTGCCGCCGAGCAGGCTCGGGCCGCTCATCTGCGTCATGACGATCGGGTTCGCGACGTGGCCCTCGGCCTCGTCGGGCTTCTTGGCGGCGTTGTTGTAGACGATGTTCAGCCGGCCGTCGACGGGGTTGAGGTCGATCGCGAAGTAGTCGACCAGTGAACGGTCGCCCATCTCGACGTCGCAGAGGGTGCCGTTGAGGCAGATCGAGTCGTAGTGCGTGACGTGCGACGACGCCGCGACCTGCGCGATCGACGGGTTGGCCGCCATGCCGTTCAGGGTCATGCCGACGTAGACCTTCCACGCCGCCTTGAACGTGCCGAGGTTCGGGTCGCCGTCCTGGTCGGTGCCGTAGTACGCCACCGCGAACCGGCCCGGCGCGCCGCCGGCCACGACCCACGGCATGACGGTCGTCTGGACCTCGTCGCGGTTGATCAGGATCTTGCGGCCGTCGCCGACCTCCGCGTCGCCGGTGCCGACGCACTCCGAGACCTTCGCCGCGGGCACCACCATGACGAACGTGTCGCGGCCCGCGCCCTTCTCGGCGTACGTCACGTAGATGTTGCCCGCGCTGTCGTGGTCCGCGACGACGAAGCCGGCCGTCGGGTCCACCTCGGCGTCGCCGACGATGCAGGTGCCCCACGTCGTGCCGCCGTCGAGCGACATCGCGAGGTTGACGGAGTTGCCGTCGTCGAACGGGAAGTAGACCTTCGCCGTGGCCGGGTTGCCGGTGAGGATCGCGCGCATCGGGCCGATGCGGCCGTTGGTGTCGCTCACCACGATGCCGGGACCGTAGGAGTACCCGCCGTCGGTCGACTTCTGGACCGTGAAGCCCTCGGCCAGCTGGTTGTAGTTGAGGAACACCGTCTTGGCGTCGGTGAACACCATCCACTGCCGGTCGACACCGGGGATCGACTGGCTGAACGACCCGCCGTGCAGCGTCTGCCCGGTGTCGTCCGCCGTGCCGGTGGAGAAGTTCAGCAGCGGCCCGAGGCCGGTGTAGGCCCAGGTGTACTGGTCCTTGTCGTTCTTGACCGGGGCCTCGGCGAGGCCGCAGTCGCCGCCGCCCTCGCCGGTCGAGATCTGGCCGCGCGGGGGCAGGCCGAGCAGGTGGAACTGGTCGCCGCCGTCGCGGGAGACCTGAGCGTAGTCGGCGACGTTGGAGAAGCCGGACGGGCCGCAGGCGTAGATGTTGCCCGCGGGGTCGATCGAGATCTCGGGCTCGCCCTGGTCGCGCTGGGTGTCCGAGGGCACGCTGGCCGAGAACTCCATGCCGAGCGTTCCCACGGACGACACGGCGGGGGCCGACGCGGGCGTGAGCAGGGTCACCCCGAGCGGCAGGGCGACGGCGATGACGGCGAACAGCGCGGTACGGCGCACGGGTACCAGTCCTCAGGAGGTCAAGGGGGAAAGGCCGGTTTCGGTCATCCTCCCATCTGCAACGCCCGGCGCGCGACGCGAGCGCACCAACTGTGAAGATCACCACGCTCATGGGGGGCCCGCTGGACTGCACAGTTGCCTTCCAACTCAAGTTGACAATGATTTTCATTTCAGGTCAGAATGCCGCCATGCGCGCGCTCCCGGCCCTCCTCGCCTGCTCCTTGGTGCTGCCGGGATGCGCGCGCTCCACCGCCCACCAGGCCGGCCGGGTCGAGGTCGTCGCGGGCGTCTACCCGCTGGCCTACGTCGCCGAACGCATCGGCGGCGCGCACGTGCACGTCACCGACCTCACGCCGGCCGGCGCCGAGCCGCACGACATCGAGCTCTCGCCCGCGCAGGTCGGCGAGGTTCAGCAAGCCGGCCTCGTGCTGCTCGTCCACGGCCTCCAGGCCGCGCTCGACGCCGCCGCGCGCGGGAACGTCCTCGACGCGGCGCAGGTCGGGGCGCCGCCGGCGCCCGGCCTCGCGAAGGACCCGCACGTCTGGCAGGACCCGGTCCGGATGAGCGCGATCGCCACCGAGGTCGCCGGGCGGATGGCCGCGCGCGACACCGCGCACGCGAGCGACTACACCGCCGGCGCCGCCGCGCTGGTCGCCGACCTGCGGCGGCTCGACGCCGACATCCGCGCCGCGCTCGGCCACTGCGCGCGCCACGACATCGTCACCAGCCACGAGGCGTTCGGGCACTTCGCGGCGCGGTACGGCCTCCACCAGGTCGGCATCGCGGGAATCAGCCCGGACGCCGACCCGTCGCCGCGCCGCCTCGCCGACATCGCGGCGTACGTCCGTACGCACGACGTCACGACGGTGTTCACGGAGTCGCTCGTGTCGCCGCGGGTCGCCGAGACCGTCGCGCGCGAGGCACACGTCAGGACCGCCGTCCTCGACCCGATCGAGGGCGTGCGGCCGGGCGACGACTACTTCACCGTCATGCGGCGCAACGTCGCCGCGCTGCGCGTCGCACTGGGCTGCACGTGACGGCGTTCGAGCTGCGCGGCGGCCGGGTCGTCCTCGGCGGGGCCGAGGTGCTGCACGACGTCGACTTCACGCTCGGCGAGGCGGAGTTCGTTGCGGTGCTCGGGGCGAACGGCTCGGGCAAGAGCACCCTGGTCCGCGCGCTGCTGCGGCTGATCCCGCTGGCGGCCGGGACGTTGACGGTGTTCGGGACGCCGGTCGCGAGGTTCCGCGACTGGCCGCGCGTGGGCTACGTGCCCCAGCGCCTCACGTCGGCGACCGGCGTGCCCGCGACCGTCGGCGAGGTCGTGCTGTCGGGGCGGACACCGCGCGTCGGGCGGCTGCGCCGCTTCTCCCCCGCCGACCGCGCGGCAGCGCGCGACGCGCTCGACGCGGTCGGTCTGGCGCACCGCGCCGGCCACCTCGTCGACCACCTCTCCGGCGGCCAGCAGCAGCGCGTCCTCATCGCCCGCGCCCTCGCGGGAACGCCGGAGGCGCTGGTGCTCGACGAGCCGACCGCGGGCGTCGACCACGAGAGCCAGGAGGCGTTCGCGGCGACGCTACGGCTGCTCAAGCAGCGCGGTGTCGCGGTGCTCCTCGTCAGCCACCACCTCGGGTCGTTGAGCGATCTCGTGGACCGCGTCGTCGTCGTCTCCGAGGGCCGGGTCTCCTACGACGGCCCGGTGCCGCCGGGCGGGATGGCCGACGACGACCACCACCACCCCGAGGCGCCGGGCGCGAGCCGCTGGGGGCTGGCGTGACGGTGCTCTCGATCGACTTCATGCGGATGGCGTTGGTCGCCGCCGTCCTCGTCGGGCTGACCGCGCCGGCCATCGGGACGTTCCTCGTGCAACGCCGCCTGGCACTGATGGGCGACGGCGTCGGCCACGTCACGCTGACCGGTGTCGGGCTCGCGCTGCTGCTGGGCACCGCGCCGTTGCCGACCGCCGTCGTCCTCGCCGTCGCCGGCGCGGTCGCGATCGAGCTGCTCCGCGAACGCGGCGGCACGACCGGTGACGTAGCCCTCGCGCTGCTGTTCTACGGCGGCATCGCGGGCGGTGTCCTGCTGACGAACATCAGCAAGACGGGGACGTCGTTCAACCTCGTCGCGTACCTGTTCGGCTCGGTCAGCACGGTGACCGGCGGCGACCTCGCCGTCATCGGGTCGCTCGCGTTCGTCGTCCTCGGCGTCGTCACGGTGTTCGGCCGGGAGATGTTCTCGGTCTGCTACGACGAGGAGGTCGCGCGCGCGTCCGGCCTTCCGGTCCGCGCGCTGAACCTGCTCATCGCGGTCACCGCCGCGCTGACCGTGGCGCTCGCGATGCGGGTCGTCGGGCTGCTGCTCGTGTCGGCGTTGATGGTGGTGCCGGTCGCGGCGATGCAGCAGGTCGCGAAGTCGTTCCGCGCGACGCTGGCCGGCTCGATCCTCATCGGCGTCGGCGTCTCGGTCGGCGGCCTGCTGATCGCGTACTACCTGGACACCGCGGCCGGGGCCGCGATCGTCATGACGGCCATCGGCGTGTTCGCCGTCCTCGCGACGTACGCGCGGGTGACGCGGTGAGGCCGACCAGGCAGCGTTCCGCGGTGGCGCGCGCGCTCGGCGGGAGCGAGACGTTCCGCTCCGCGCAGGAGGTGCACGACGACCTGCTGCACGACGGGGACAAGGTCGGGCTCACGACGGTCTACCGGACGTTGCAGGCGATGGCGTCGGCGGGCGAGGTCGACGTGCTGCGTACCGACGACGGCGAGTCGGTGTACCGCCGGTGCCGCAGCGACGCGCACCACCACCACCTCGTCTGCCGGTCGTGCGGCCGGACCGTCGAGCTGGAGGCCGCCGACGTCGAGTCGTGGACGGCGCGCGTCGCGCGGCGGCACGGCTTCACCGAGACGAGCCACGTCGTGGAGGTCTTCGGGGTCTGTGGCGACTGTCAGCCGAAGACGATCGGGTAGCCCTGCGCGCGCAGCGCGGACAGCACCGCGTCGCAGTGGTCCGGCCCGCGCGTCTCGAGCTGGAGCGCGACCTCGACCTCGTCCAGGTGCAGCTTCGGTCCGGTGCGCAGGTGCTCGACGTCGAGGACGTTCGCCCCGGTCTCGGCGAGCAGGCCGAGCAGCCGCGCCAGCTCGCCCGGCCGGTCCGGGATGCGCAGCCGGAACGACAGGTACCGGCCGGCCGAGATCAGGCCGTGGCGGATGACGCGCAGCATCAGCAGCGGGTCGACGTTGCCGCCGGAGAGCACCCCGACGACCGGCGCCTCGAATGCGTGCGGGTTCTCCATCACGGCCGCGACGGCGGCGACGCCGGCCGGCTCGACGACCAGCTTGGCGCGTTCGAGCAGCATCAGCAGCGCCCGCGACATCGCCTCCTCGGACACCGTGACCACGTCGTCCACGAGCGCCGCGACGTGCCGCAGCGTGATCTCGCCGGGGCAGCCGACCGCGATGCCGTCGGCGATCGTCGCCATGCTGTCCAGCGGGACCGGGCGGCCGCGCGCGAGCGACTCGGGGAACGCCGCGGCCTTCTCCGCCTGCACGGCCACGACGCGGACGTCCGGTCGCAGCGCCTTCACGGCGACCGCGATGCCGGACACCAGGCCGCCGCCGCCCATGCAGACGACGACCGTCTTGGCATCGGGCACCTGGTCGAGCACTTCGAGTCCGACCGTGCCCTGCCCCGCGATGACGTCCGGGTGGTCGAACGGGTGGATGAACACGCTCCCCCGGCGTTGCGCGTCCTCCTTCGCGGCGGCCAGTGCGTCGTCGACGGTGACGCCGGAGAGGACCACCTCCGCGCCGTAAGCCTTGGTGGCCTCGACCTTCGGCAACGGCGCGCCGTGCGGCATGTACACCCGCGCGCTCGCGCCGAGCATGCTCGCGGCCAGCGCGACGCCCTGCGCGTGGTTGCCGGCGCTCGCGGCGACGACACCGTTGGCCCGCTCCCCGTCGGTCAGCCGGGCGATGCGGACGTACGCCCCCCTGATCTTGAACGAGCCCGTCCGCTGGAGGTTCTCGCACTTGAGGTCGACGCGGCCGCCGACGGCCTTGGACAGCCACCGCGACCCCTCGACCGGAGTGCGGATGGCAACGCCGTCGAGCAGGGTCGCGGCGGCGCGGACGTCGTCGAGGTGCAGGAGGCCGTCGGTCACGCCGCGATCCTGCCATCGGAGCGCTACGGTTGCCGCATGCGCGACGACCACCCGCTCCCCGGCACCGACCACGTCGTGGACGGGGTGCGGCTGCACGTCGTCCACCACGGCACCGGCGACGGCGTTCCCGTCCTGCTGCTGCACGGCGTTCCCACGTCGTCGTACCTCTGGCGCGACGTCCAGCGCGACCTCGAACACACCCACCGCACGTACGCTCCCGACCTGGTGGGGCTCGGCTGCTCCGAGCGCCCGGCCGGCGCGCGGTACGACCTCGCGGCGCAGGCGTCGTTGCTCCTCGGTCTCCTCGACTCGTTGGGGCTCGACCGGGTCGCCGTCGTCGGCCACGACGTCGGCGGCGGCCTCGCCGTCCACCTCGCCGCGCTCGCCGCCGACCGGGTCGCGGCGCTCGTTCTCATCGACTCGCCGTTGCACGCCGACACCTGGCCGGTGCTGCCGGTCAAGGTGTTCGGCGCGCCGTACCTCGGCGAGGTGCAGACCTGGGCGATGCGCGTGAGCGGCACCGGGCCGCGCTACCTCGCGAGCCAGCTCGCGCGCGGGCTGCGCGCCACCGAGCTGTCGCCGAAGTCCGTCGCGCAGTACGCCACGCCGCTGTTCACCGCCGACGGCGGGCGCGGGTTCCTGGCGCTGACGCGGGCGTTCGACCCGCAGCTGGTCGAGGCGGCGTTCGACCTGGTCCGCGCCGACCCGCCGCCGTCGCTGGTGCTCTGGGCCGACGGCGACGCGTGGTTCTCACCCGCCGCCGGGCGCCGGATCGCGGGCGACCTGCCGGGGGCGTCGTACGTCGAGGTCGCCGACGCCGGGCACTTCCTGCCGGAGGACCGCCCGGAGCGGGTCGCCGAGGAGATCGCCGGCTTCCTGGCGGAGCTGCCCGCGCGGGTCTAGCAGCGCATCGAAGGCGGCCGCGTCCGGTGAGTCAGTCGGCGTTCCAGTAACGGCTGCCGGACAGCACCAGGGCGGCCGCGCCGACCAGCCCCGCCTCCTGCCCGAGGGCCGCGGGAACGACGCGGACCGAACGCGCCCACTCCATCCGCGCGTGCCGCCGGAACGCCTCCTCCAACGGGTCGAACAGCAACGGCCCCGCCTGCGACAGCCCGCCCCCCACCGCGACGACGTCGAGGTCGAGCAGGTGCGTCGCCGACGCGATCGCGACGCCGAGGGCCGCGCCCGCGCGCGCCAGCGCCTGGATCGCGACCGCGTGGCCGCGCGCCGCGTCGTCGGCGACGTCGCGCGCGGTGCCCTGCGGGTGCCGCCAACCGTTCGCCCTCGCCCAGGCCGCAATGGCCGGGCCGCGCGCGACGGCTTCGAGGCAGCCGCGCCCGCCGCACGTGCACTCAGGACCGTCGGGCTCGACGACGACGTGGCCGATGTGGCCGGCGTTGCCGCTGGCGCCGTCGATCAGCCGGTTGCCGAGGACGAGACCCCCGCCGACGCCGGTCGAGACGACCATGCCGAGAACGTTCGCCGTGCCGCGCCCCGCGCCGCGCCAGTGCTCGCCGACCGCGACGCAGACGGCGTCGTTGTGCACCCGGACCGGGATGCCGGGGAAGCGTTCCTGCAGCCGTTCGCGCAGCGGGAACGACCGCCACGCCGGGATGTTCAGCGGCGACACGTGCCCGTCCGGCCACGACATCGGCCCGCCGCAGCCGACTCCGACGCCGACGACCTGCTTGGCGCCGACGCCGGACGTGAAGCGGTCGAGCAGCGCGAGCACGGTCTTCCACAACGTCTCGCCGTCGAGCCGCCGGCCCTGCGGCGTCGGCACCCGCGCCGCCGCGGACACCCGCCCGCCGCGGTCGACGACGGCGGCCGCCATCTTGGTGCCGCCGATGTCCAGCGCCAGAACGGTCCGGCCCGGCATCAGCCCGCCGAACCGAACGCCACGATGCTCGCCGTGAACCCGTGCAGGTAGTTCCGCCCGCCGACCGGCCCGATCTCGCCGGCCGCGAAGAACCCGGCGGCGGGCGCGTGCGCGAACAGCTCGGCGACGGCGAGCGCGTCGTGGTCGGCGTTCGCGAACAGCGCCCCGCCCCGCCCGTTGCACGTGAAGAGCAGCGCCCCCTCGACCAGGCCAGGTCCGCCGAGAACGGCAGGACCGGCCAGGAGCTCGCGCAGGTCCTCGTCGGCAGCCTGCGCGTCGCGGACCTGGAAGCGGACCGTACGGCCGACCGGGACGAGGTCGCCGACGACCAGCCCCTCGCGATCGGTGTCGACGCCCATCACCGCGCGGATCAAGAAGTCGCCGCGCTCGTGCACCTCGGCGTACTCGTCCATCACGATGCCGATCTGCAGGCCGCGCGACGCGAGCGCCTGCTCCTCGGCCGGCAGCTCGGAGACGATCTCCTCGAGCTTCTTCACGGCGCTGACCCCGGCCAGCTCGAGGACGACGTTGCCCTCGGCGCGGGTGACCACCATCGTCGGGCCTATCGGCCGGCAGCCCTGGGACACAACGGTTCTCGCGGTGACGGGGCCGCGCAGCAACGCGCCCACCGCGCCCCGGTCGACGACCCGCCCGTCGACGAGCAGCCGGGTCCCGCCGTGCCCGAGCCGCCCGCTCGCCAGCCCGCCCGCGATCGGCAGTCCCGGCGCGGAGTCGTTGAACCGCGTGACGAACCCGTCCGCCGGGAACGTGTACGGGTCGGCCAGCAGCAGGCAGATGTCGGCGTCGGTCGCGTCCTCGGGCAGCCCGACGACCGCGAGGCTCTCCTCCGTCCGCATGACCTCCAGGTGGAACGTCCGCACGGTCGTCCGCGGCAGCACCGCCGCCCAGACGCTGACCGCGCTCGCGGCCTCGACGGCGCGCTCGTCGCCGATCACGCCGCCCGCCGAGCACCCCAGCGTCGCCGCGCCGCCGCAGAGAGCCGAGACGCGCGCGAACGCGACCTCCACCGCCTCGGGGTCGGTGCCGCAGGCGAACGCGAAGACCAGGTCGGGCTCGATGCCGCCCAACGGCGCCAGCGCGGCGGCCGTCGCGGCCTCGGCGGCGACCACGAGGTCGGCGTCCGCGACCAGACCGCTCCCGAAACGTCCCATGTGCGCATTCTCCCCTTCCGGGAACGCCGGTGCGTCGGCCGTTCGGCTGACGTAGCGTGAAGCGGTGACCCGACCTCCCGACACCACCGCCGGCGCGCTGCGCGACACCGGCGCCGCGTACGAGTCCGTCAAGCACGAGATCCGCCGCAACCTCCTGGCCCGGCTGGCGTCCGGCGAGGACCGGTTCCCCGGCATCGTCGGCTTCGACGAGACCGTCCTCCCGCAGCTCGAACGCGCCCTGCTCGCCGGCCACGACATGGTGCTGCTGGGCGAGCGCGGTCAGGGCAAGACGCGGCTGATCCGCACCCTCGTCGGCCTGCTGGACGAGTGGACGCCGGTCGTCACCGGCTGCGAGATCAACGACCACCCGCTCGCGCCGTCGTGCGCGTCCTGCCGTTCGCGCGTCGCCGAGCTGGGCGACGACCTGCCGGTCTCGTGGCGGTACCGCGGCGACCGGTACGGCGAGAAGCTCGCGACCCCCGACACGTCCGTCGGCGACCTGATCGGCGACGTCGACCCGATCAAGGTGGCCGAGGGACGGACGCTCGGCGACCCGGAGACCGTCCACTACGGCCTGGTGCCGCGGACCAACCGCGGCATCTTCTCCGTCAACGAGCTGCCCGACCTCGCCGAACGGATCCAGGTGGCGTTGCTCAACGTCCTCGAGGAGCGCGACGTGCAGGTCCGCGGCTACCAGCTCCGGCTGCCGCTCGACCTGCTGCTCGTCGCGTCGGCGAACCCCGAGGACTACACCAACCGCGGCCGGATCATCACGCCGTTGAAGGACCGCTTCGGCGCCGAGATCAGGACCCACTACCCGCTGCGGCTCGACGACGAGGTCGCGATGATCCGCCAGGAGGCGGAGCTGTCCTGGCCGACGTCGAACGCCGTCGTGCCCGACCACCTGTTCGAGGTCATCGCGCGGTTCGCGCGGCACGTCCGCGACGCGCCGTCGGTCGACCAGCGCTCCGGTGTCTCCGCGCGGTTCGCGATCGCGGCGGCCGAGACCGTCGCGGGCTCCGCCGTACGGCGGGCCGCCATCACCGGCGAGGACCCGCCGGTCGCGCGGGTGGTCGACCTGCCCGCGGTCATCCCCGCGTCGCGCGGCAAGGTGGAGTTCGACCACCTGGAGGAGGGGCGCGAGCTGGAGATCCTCGGCCACCTGCTGAAGCGTTCCGTCGCGGAGACCTACCGCGCGCGGCTCGGCGGGGCGGACGTGTCCGGGCTGCTCGCGAAGTTCGACGACGGCACCACCGTCGAGACCGGCGAGCTGGTCCCCGCGGCCGAGCTGCTTACGCGCGTCGGTACCGTGCCGGGGCTCGCGCAGCTGATGCGGCGGCTCGGCATCGACGACGGCGCGGAGTCGCCGGGGCTGGCGGCGGCGACGCTGGAGTTCGCGCTGGAGGGGCTGCACCTCGCGAAGAAGCTGGACAAGGACGAGGTACCCGGACGGGCGGTCTACGGCCGATGAGGAGGGTCCGCGAAGGCGACGCGATGGCCAACCGCCGCCCCTGGCTCGCGGGCGCGCTCGTCCTCGTCGTCGGCGCGATCGCGCTGTTCGTCAGCGGTCACGACGTCGCGGCGTTGACGGTCCTCGTCGGCGCGTTCCTCACCGTGGCGGTCGCGAAGCGGGCCGGATGAGCTCACCCCACGACGCCGCTCGCTGCGCTCGCGCCGCCGCGGGGACCCCGGCATGAGCATTCGCTACGGCCCGTGGGCAGGCGGCCCCGACCCGTTGGAGCCGCCGTACGACATCGCCTCGGCCGTGGACGAGATCGGCGACGCGGTGCTGGCGGGCAACAGCCCGCGGGAGGCGTTGCAGCAGGTGATGCGCCGCGGCATGCAGGGCCGCAAGGGCCTGGACGACCTGATGCGCCGGCTGCGGCAGCAGCGCCGCGACGTCCGCGAGCGCGGTCGCCTCGACGGCACCCTGGACCAGGTCCGCGAGCTGCTCGACCGGGCACTGGAGGAGGAGCGCGCGGCGCTGTTCCCCGACCCGGCCGACCGGGCGCGCGCCGCCGAGGCCGAGCTGGACTCGCTGCCCGACGACACGGCGCGCGCCGTGCGCCGGCTCGCCGACTACGCGTGGACCTCGCCCGACGCCGCGGCCACGTACGAGGAGATCCGCGACCTGCTCAGGCGCGAGGTGCTCGACGCGCAGTTCCGCGGCATGAAGGACGCGTTGAGCTCCGCCGACCCGGCCGAGCTGCAGCGCGTCAAGGACATGCTCGCGGCGTTGAACGACCTGCTCGACGCGGACGCGAGCGGAGAGGACACGGGGGCGGCGTTCGCGGACTTCATGGCGACGTACGGCGACCTCTTCCCCGGCAACCCGCAGTCGCTGGAGGAGCTGGTCGACTCGCTCGCCCGCCGCGCCGCCGCGGCGCAGCGGATGATGAACAGCCTCTCCCCCGAGCAGCGCGACGAGCTGGCCAACCTCATGTCGCAGGCCCTCGGCGACATGGACATGGCGTACCAGATGGACCGGCTCGCGCAGTCGCTGCGGCGGCGGCGGCCCGACCTCGACTGGCAGCGCGGCGAACGCATGAACGGCGACGAGCCGATGGGCATGGGCGACGCCGTCTCCGCGCTGGAGGAGCTGGCCGACCTGGACGAGGTCGAGTCCGCGCTGCACCAGGACTACGCCGGGGCGTCGCTGGACGACGTCGACGAGGACGCCCTGCGCCGTACCCTCGGCGGCTCCGCCGTCGACGACCTGCGCGCCCTCCAGCAGCTCGAACGCGAGCTGACCGAGCAGGGGTACCTGACCCGCGCCGGCGGCGAGCTCGAGCTCTCGCCCAAGGCCGTCCGGCGCATCGGCGCGACCGCGCTGGCGCGGGTGTTCCGCCACCTCGACGCGCGCGGGCGCGGCGACCACGACGTTCCCGACGCCGGGTCAGCGGGCGAGCTCACCGGCGCGTCGCGGGAGTGGCGCTTCGGCGACGAGCAGCCGTTGGACGTCGTCCGAACGGTCCGCAACGCCGTGCTGCGCGGCGGCCGGCGCCCGTCCGGCGGGGTGGCGTTGGACGTGGCCGACTTCGAGGTGCAGGAGACCGAGCGGCGTACGTCAGCGGCCGTCTGCCTGCTCGTGGACTTGTCGTACTCGATGGCGTTGCGCGGCACCTGGGCCGTCGCGAAGTCGACCGCGCTGGCGTTGCACTCGCTGGTCACGACGAAGTTCCCGCAGGACCGCATCCACCTGATCGGCTTCAGCGACTACGCGCGCGAGCTGCGCCCTACCGACCTCGCCGGGCTGTCGTGGGACATGGTGCAGGGCACCAACCTGCAGCACGCGCTGATGATCGCCGGGCGGCAGCTCGCGAAGTACCCCGACAGCGAGCACGTCGTGCTGGTCGTCACCGACGGCGAGCCGACCGCGCACCTGATGCGCGACGGCGAGCCGTTCTTCGCCTGGCCGCCGGTGCCGGAGACCGTCGACCTGACGATGGCCGAGGTGCTGAAGCTGACCCGCGCGGGCGCGACGATCAACGTGTTCATGCTCGACGACGAGCCGCGGCTCGTGCAGTTCGTCGAACGTCTCGCCCGGCTGAACGGCGGCCGCGTCTTCGCCTCGGACGGCGACCGGCTCGGCGACTACGTCGTGAGCGACTACCTGAGAGCCCGCCGCGGCCGGCGCTAGTCCCGGCAGGAGTGGGACGGCGGCTGGTCGAAGTCCTACGCTTGGCACCTCGCACCCGCGGAAGAGGTAGGCATGAACCCGAACGTCAACCGCCTGTCACGTGGCCTTGGCCGTTTCGGCGGACGGCTCGCCAGCGTCGTCATGCTGGGCGGCCTGGTCGCCATCGGCATCGGCTGGAACGGCGCCGCCGGCGTCCTCGACATCCGCGCGCAGTTCCCCTACTTGCTCTCCGGTGGCCTGATCGGCCTCTCGCTCGTCGTCATCGGCGCGTCGCTCATGCTGGTCCAGGCCCACCGTGAGGACCGCGCCCGCCTCGAGGCGAAGCTGGACGAACTGATCGAGGCCGTCGGCGGCTCGTTCGCCGGCTCCCGCGCGCCGCAGGACCTCACTGGGCTCGTCGTCGCCGGCTCGGCATCGTTCCACGTGCCCGGGTGCCGGCTCGTCGACGGCCGCGAGGAGGTCGCGTACCTCACACCCGACGAGGCACGCGCCCGCTTCCTGATGCCGTGCCGGGTCTGCCAGCCCGAGCCGAGCAACGTCACCACCCTTTAGCAGCGAGGGGTCGCGGCGACCGGACCTCAGTCGCCGCCGAGGTACGTCTTTCGCAGGTCGCCGGAGCGTTCCAGGTCCTCGCCCCGCCCGTCGTACGTGATCGCGCCCTTCTCCATGATCAGCGCCTGGTCAGCGTACGGGAGCACCCCGACGTTCTGCTCGACGATGACCACCGTCGTGCCCGCGTCGTTGATCTGGCTGACGACCTCGAACACCGTCTGCGCGAGCTTCGGCGACAGGCCGAGCGACGCCTCGTCGATGAGCAGCAATCGCGGACGTGACATGAGCGCACGGCCGATGGCGAGCATCTGCTGCTCACCGCCCGAGAGCGTTCCTGCGAGCTGGTCCTTGCGCTCCTCGAGCCGCGGGAAGTAGCCGAACACGCGCTGCACCGTCTCGTCGTTCTCGCGATGGTTCGAGCGGCGGGTCCACGCGCCGAGCCGGAGGTTGGTGAGCACGCTCAGCCCGGGGAACACCCGGCGACCTTCGGGTGAGAGCGCGAGGCCTGCTTTGACGATCTGCGGGGCAGTGAGCCCGGAGACCACTCGGCCGTCGAACCTGATCTGTCCCTCCCAGACCGGGAGCAGGCCCGCGATCGCGTTGACCGTCGTCGTCTTGCCGGCGCCGTTGAGCCCGAAGATGACGGCGGTCTGGCCCTCCTCGACGGCGAACGAGATGCCCTGGAGGACGGGCAGGATGCCGTAGCCGGTACGCAGCCCGGTGACCTCGAGCAGGCTCACGACGCCTCCCCGCCGGACGGGCCGTCCGCGGGCTTGCGCGGCGCGGTCTTCTTGGCCGGCTTCTTCGCGGTCGGCTTGCGCGGCGCGCTCTTGCGGGGGGCGCGCGGCGCCTTGATCGGGGCAACGTCTTGGAGCACCGCGTGCTCCGCCTCGTCGAGCGCGGCTTGGTCGGGCGGCTCCTCGGTCTGCGCCAGCGCCTCCGGCGCCTCGCCACCGAGGTACGCGGCCACCACCTCCGGGTGCGTCTGGATCACGCTCGGCTGCCCGTCGGCGAGCAGCCGGCCGAAGTTCAGCACGTAAACGTGGTCGCAGACCCGCAGGACGAGCGGCACGTGATGCTCGATGAGCAGCATGGTGAGCCCGAACTCCTGACGGAGCCGCAGCAGCCGTTCACCGAGCTGGTGCGCCTCCTCGGGACCCATGCCGGACGACGGCTCGTCGAGCAGCAAGATGTCGGGGTCGGTCGCCAGCGCGCAGCCGAGCTCGAGGACCTTCAGCGTGCCGTACGGCAGGCTGCCCACCTGCTTGTCGCGCACGTCCTCGAGCCCGAGCAGCTCGAGGATCGCGTCGGCCTTGGCCTCGAGCCGGCGCTCCTCGCGGGACGCGCGCTGGGTGCCGAGTAGACCAGCGGTGATGTCGTACTCGACCTTGGCATGCTGCGCGGTCTTGAGGTTCTCCAGCGCCGTCGCGGACTTGACCATGCCGACGTTCTGGAACGTCCGCCCGAAGCCCATCGCGGCCTTCCGGTGCGGCGGGACCCCGGTGACGTCGGCGCCGCGGTACGTCACCGTCCCGGTGTTCGGCTTGTAGAAGCCGGTGATGCAGTTGAACGCCGTCGTCTTGCCGGCGCCGTTCGGGCCGATCAGCCCGACGATCTCCCACTCGTTGACGGTAATGTCCACGCCCTCGAGGGCCTGGAGGCCGCCGAAGCGGATGGACAGGTCGCGTACCTCAAGCACGGACACGGGAGCCCTCCACGGCCGCGGGACCGGACTCGTGACCGTGCAGCTCGAACGGCCCGCCGCGCAGCCAGCGCCAGATCGGGTCGACGATCGTCGCGAGGCCGCGCGGCTGGAAGATGACCGTGAGCAGCAGCAGCAGCACGCCGAGCATGTCGGGGAAGAACTGGTACACGTTCGTGCCGGCGACGCTCTTGACGAAGGTCAGCTTCTCGAAGAGGTGGTGCTGCGTCGCGAAGAACGCCGCCGCCACAACGACGCCCGCGCGCGACCCCGCGCCGCCGACGACGGTGATGATGACGAACGTCAGCGCGAGGAAGAAGTCGTAGTCGGAGCCGTTGAACTGCTGCGACTGGTATGCGAACAGCGCGCCCGCGAGCCCGCCGACGGCGCCCGACAGGACGAAGCCGAACAGCTTGTAGAGGACGACGTTGATGCCGAACGCCTCGGCGACCCGCTCGTTCTCCTTCAGCGCCAGCAGCGCCCGGCCGGTCTTGCTCGCGGTCAACCGGGTGTCGAGGTAGAACACGACGACCATGACGGCCAGGCACAGCAGGTAGAACCGGCCGTTCGTGCCGAACACCTCGGGGCGGTTGGCCGCCAGCCCCGAGCCGTTGTTCGTCAGGCTCCCGAGCTGGAACAGCGAGCTGGCCACCGCCAACCCGAACACCAGCGTGATGAGGGCGAGGTAGAGGCCGGTGATGCGAAGCGCGACCAGGCCGAGCACGAGCGCGACGACCGCCCCCGCCAGTGCACCGCC
>JAVEEC010000084.1 GCA_030840645.1 Frankiaceae bacterium | reverse complement strand
GACGGCTCGGTCGACAACGACGCCACCCTCGCCCGCTACGCCGCCGCCGCCGTCGCGCAGGCCCGCGCGGGCAGCCACGTCGTCGCGCCGAGCGGGATGATGGACGGCCAGGTCGCCGCGATCCGTTCCGCGTTGGACTCCGCCGGCTTCGCGGACGTCGCGATCCTGGCCTACTCGGCGAAGTACGCGAGCGCGTTCTACGGCCCGTTCCGCGACGCGGCGGAGTGCGCGCCGTCGTTCGGCGACCGGGCGGCGTACCAGCAGGATCCGGCCAACGCCGACGAGGCGGTGCGCGAGGTGCTGCTCGACCTCGCCGAGGGCGCGGACCTGGTGATGGTGAAGCCGGCCATGGCGTACCTCGACGTCGTCCGCCGCGTCGCCGACACCGTCAACGTCCCGGTCGCCGCGTACCAGGTGTCCGGCGAGTACGCGATGGTCGAGGCCGCGGCCGCGAACGGCTGGCTCGACCGCGAGCGCACCATCCTGGAAACGTTGACCGGCATCCGCCGCGCCGGCGCCGACATCGTCCTGACCTACTGGGCCACCGAAGTCGCCCGCACCCTCCGCTGACCGCCCCCGCCCCTGCCCACAACGGTGTGTAGGCGGGGCTGAGAGGATGGGGGCGTGACGTACCCGGATGACGCACCGGCCTCGGAGGCGCTGTTCCAGCGCGCGCTGCGGGTGACACCTGGCGGGGTCAACTCGCCGGTGCGGGCGTTCCGCGCGGTCGGCGGAACGCCGCGGTTCATGGTCTCCGGCGACGGGCCGTACCTCACCGACGCGGACGGGCGGACCTACGTCGACCTGGTCTGCTCGTGGGGCCCGATGATCCTCGGCCACCGGCACCCGGCCGTGGTCGACGCCATCCTGAACGCCGTCGCCAGCGGCACGAGCTTCGGCACGCCGAGCCCCGGCGAGGTCGCGCTGGCCGAGGAGATCGTGCAACGCGCGCCGTTCGTCGAGCAGGTCCGCCTCGTCGGGAGCGGGACCGAGGCGACGATGAGCGCGGTCCGGCTGGCGCGCGGGTTCACCGGCCGCGTCAAGGTCGTGAAGTTCGCCGGCTGCTACCACGGCCACGTCGACGCGCTGCTGGCCAGCGCGGGCAGCGGCGTGGTGACGTTCGGGCTGCCGGACACGCCGGGCGTGACCGGCGCGAGCGCCGCCGACACGATCGTGCTGCCGTACAACGACGCCAGCGCCGTCGAGGCAGCGTTCGACCGGCACGGCGGGGAGATCGCGTGCGTGATCACCGAGGCCGCCGCCGCGAACATGGGCGTCGTCCCTCCGCTGCCCGGCTTCAACGCCGCCCTCCGCGACCTGACGACGCGGCACGGCGCATTGCTGATCCTCGACGAGGTGATGACCGGCTTCCGGGTCAGCCCCAGCGGCTGGTATGGGCTGGAGGGCGTGACGCCGGACCTGGTGACGTTCGGCAAGGTCATGGGCGGCGGCCTGCCGGCCGCGGCGTTCGGGGGACGCGGCGACGTGATGGGCCACCTCGCGCCCGCCGGACCGGTGTACCAGGCCGGAACGCTCTCCGGTAACCCCGTCGCCGTTGCCGCGGGCCTCGCGACGCTCCAGCAGTGCACCGCCGACGTGTACGCGCACGTCGACAAGACCGCCGCGACGGTCGCCGCGCTGGTCACCGGCGCGCTGACCGAGGCCGGGGTCGCGCACCGCCTCAACCAGGCGGGCAGCCTGTTCTCGTTCTTCTTCACCGGCAACGCCGTCGTCGACTACGCCACCGCGACGACGCAGGACACGGCGCAGTACGCCGCGTTCTTCCACGAGTGCCTGCGGCGCGGGGTCTACCTGCCGCCGAGCGCGTACGAGGCGTGGTTCGTCAGCGCGGCCCACGACGACGTAGCCGTGCAACGCATCGCCGAAGCCGTGCCCCATGCCGCCCGCGCCGCCGCGGAGGCGGGCGCGTGACGGTCACGCGCGTCCACCTGGTCAGGCACGGCGAGGTGCACAACCCCGGGAAGGTCCTGTACGGCCGCCTCCCGGGCTTCCGGCTCTCCGCGGCGGGCGAGCGGATGGCCGAGGCGACGGCGAAGTCGCTGGAGGGCAGGGACGTCCGGCTGCTGCTCACGTCGCCGCTGGAACGCGCGCAGCAGACCGCCGAGCCGTTCGCGAAGACCCTCGACCTCGCGCCGCGGCCCGACGACCGGCTGATCGAGAGCCTCAGCCACTTCGAGGGGCGGTCGGTCGACGGGTGGCGCTCGTTCGTCACGCCGTCCGCGCTGCGGCTGCTGCGCAACCCGTTCCTGCCGTCGTGGGGGGAGCCGTACCGCGAGGTCGCGCACCGGATGCTCGCGGTCGCCACGGCCGCCAGGGACGAGGCCGAGGGGCACGAGGCGGTCCTCGTCAGCCACCAGCTGCCGATCTACGTGCTCCGGCGGTTCGTGGAGGGGCGGCGGTTGTTCCACGACCCGCGGCACCGCCAGTGCGGCCTCGCCAGCGTCACGACGCTGACGTGGAACGGCGCCCGCCTCGCCTCGGTCGCCTACACCGAGCCGGCGTACGCGCTGACCGCAGGAACGGCGACGACGCCGGGCGCCTGACGGCACCCGGCGTCGCCGGAAGAGCGCGGACCTACTTGACCGGGATGACGATCTGGCTCTGGCCCGGGTCGGTGTAGGAGATCGAGCAGAGACCGAGCGTGGTGGTCCAGGTGACCGTGGCGGTCACCTTCTTGACGACCTTGTTCTTGAACGCCGCGGGGATCGCGAACGAGAACGCCTTGGACACCGTCATCGTCGGAGCCACCGGGCCGCTCAGCGCGACGCTGCCGATCTTGGTGCTGTCCAGCTTGAACGACACCGACAGGTCGACGTAGCCGGCGTTGCGCTGGGTGGCGGCGTTGACGGCGATGACCTGCTGGCACATCGCGTACACCGTGCCGGTGACCTTGCGACTCGTGTCGATCTTGAAGGAGAGCTTCTTCGACGACGCGTAGACGTCGTCGCTCACCTGGAACGCGCCGCCCTGGCCCGCGACGACGATGTTGGTGCTGTTCTCGTGGTAGATCGCGTCGGGCGTCGTCTGCAGGACCGGAGCCCACTTGTCGTCCCCCGGGTTCGCGAAGAACAACGTCGTGCTCTTGGCCGCGTGCGCGGGCAGCATCGGCGAGCAGACGGCGAGGAGTACGGCCGCGATGGCGGTACGACGGAACATGAGCGGTCCTCCGGGGGTATCGGCGGTCTACGGCCAGCGGGGCGGCCGCACCTCTACGTTTCGCGACAGAGGGCGGCGATCCTGCCTCCGCAACGACCGTGTGACGCCAAGGTGACGCCATACCCCGCCACCCGTCAGGCGGAGACCGCGATCCGCTCCTGGGCGCCGGCCGGCTGGGGGATGCGGTTCAGCTCGTAGCGGACGAGCGCGCCGGCGTGGGCGAGGAACAGCACGGTGAAGAGCAGGATCGAGTAGTAGGTCGGCGTCGCGAGCGAGCCCGGGTCGAGGTACAAGTCGAACGTCTTGGGCTTGATCCGCCCGATCAGCGCCTTCGTCGCGGCGCTCTCCGTGGCGTTGGGCTGCGCCGGGCCGAACGTCACCCGCGCATACCGCCACGAGCCGCCGTTCTTGCCGAGCTGGACGCTCACGACGTCGACGACGGTCGGGATGGTGACGTCGGCGGCGCCGATGCCGAGCTCGACGGCGTAGGCCTCGGGGGCCGTCTCCTGGGCGGCGGCCTCGGCGGCGGCCTTCTCCTGCTGGTCGCTCTGGTTGGGGTCGGAGTCGTCGATGGTGAAGAAGGCGTTGCCGGGGTCGGACCTGAACGCCTCGAACTTGGCGTGGAGCTTCTCCGGGCCGTCGGGCGCGACCACGACCCAACGGCGGTCGGCGCCCTGCGGTCCGTAGTACTGCGGCGTGGATCTCGGGATCCCGAGCAGGCCGAAGCCCGGGACGCCGGTCAGCCAGATGATCGAGAGCACCAGCCAGCAGCCCCAGAACGCCGTGCCGGTGATGAGGTACGCCTGCTTCGGCCCGAAGCTCGACTGGAGCAGCATCCAGACGCCGCCGCAGAGGATCCCGAACATGAGGATGACGCCGAAGACGGCGCGGAACCCCTTGGTCTTGTGCTCCTCCTGCGCCAGCACGATGGCGGCGCGCCCGAGTGGGTGGGCGGCGAGGGTGTACACGTTCGGCACGTCGGGCCTTCCGGAGCTAGTGGGCGGCGGCGAAGGTGATCAGGCGGGAGAACGATCCTGGCTCGTTGTGGAGCGCGATCACCTTCGCCACGTCGGCAGGCAGGCCGACCTGGATGGAGAGCAGGTAGTTGATCGTGTCCTCGATCTGCTGGTCGTTCATCGGGCCGCCGTAACCGAGCCCCCAGGTCGGCATCGGCGTGCCCGGCCGGCCCTGCGCGATCGTGTCGTAGACGAACCGGTAGGCATCGCGCGGCGTCTTCTTCGCGTCGACGATCTGCCGCTTGAACACGTCGGTGAGGCTCGGCGCGGGGTAGTTGGTCGCCGCCGCGGCGGCGTTCGCCTTGAACCCGGGAACGACGCCACCGCCGGCGTACGTGCCGTGGCAGCGCGCGCAGCCGGCCTGGAAGCCGTGCGCTCCGGGC
The DNA here is from genome assembly GCA_030840645.1 of Frankiaceae bacterium. Taxonomy (GTDB): domain Bacteria; phylum Actinomycetota; class Actinomycetes; order BP-191; family BP-191; genus BP-191. The sequence goes on along the minus strand of JAVEEC010000084.1, from coordinate 1,957 downwards.
TTGGCCTGGGCGAAGATCGCCGCGCCGCGCTTGATCGACTCCTCACGCTGGCGCAGGCCGGCGTCGTTGGAGCGGGGGTTCTCGAAGAAGTTGAAGTAGAGCGGGATGAACAGCGCCACGAAGACGAGCAGCAGCACCCCCCAGCCCTGCCAGCGTTCGAGGACGGTCGTTTCGAGCTCGTCGTCGGACGGTGCCGGGCGGAACCCGATGGGCACCGACAACGCCCGCTTGCGGCGGACGACCGCGCCGCGCTCGCGCGGGTCCCGCGGGGTCATGTCGCTCATCGTGCGGTGCGCTCTCCTTCGTCGGTACGGCTACGCCGGCACTAGCCGGTGCAGTGCGCGCCCTCGGGGTTCTGGTTGATGGTGTCGGTGCCGCGCGGCGGGCCCGGCTTGGCGTCGGCGGTGTCGACGACGACGTTGCCGCCGTCGATGACGATCGGGAAGTGCTGGAGGCCGGTCGGCGCGGGGCCGAACTCGTACTCGCCCGCCTTGTTGTAGCGCGACCCGTGGCACGGGCACTCGAACCAGCCGCTCGACTCGCACTGCGGCACCTTGCAGCCGAGGTGCGCGCACTTCTGGTACACCGCGAGGAGCCCGCCGTCGGCGACGCCCTTGTAGAACGCCTCCTTGCCCGGCACGGCCTTGTAGAGCACGAGGTACGTGCGCGCCTCGGCGTAGTACTTCCAGCCGTGCGGGATCGAGGCCAGCTCGGCCTTGAGGTCGTCGGCCTTGCCGAGGTTGATCTTGGCGCCGAAGCCGCCGCGCAGGCTCGGCCAGAGCATGCCGAGGCTTGCCGCGGCGAAGCCGCCGGCGAACACCGCGCTGCCTCCGAGCATGCTCAACCGGAAGAAGTCCCGGCGGGACATGCCCCGCTTCTTGGCCACGTGCGTACCTCTCCTAGAACTCGAAGAACATGCCCTTTTGCCACGGGAACACGAAGTTGAAGCCGGGCCCGCGGAACAGGGAGCCGATCGTCGACAGGATCGCCGAGAACATCATGAAGAACGTGAAGAGCATGATCGCGAACTTGCGGTTCTGCGGCCGCATCGACGGGTTCTTGTCGATGTACGGGAACGCCATGAGGATGCCGAGCCCGATGCCAGGGATCAGCACGCCGGCGATCATCGGGTGGAAGTAGCGGAGCAGCTCCTGCAGGCCGAGGAAGTACCACGGCGCCTTGGAGGGGTTCGGGGTGAGGTTGACGTTGGCCAGCTCGCGCAGCGGCGCGTTGACGAACGTCGAGAACACGATGAGGAACGCCGTGCAGGCCAGCAGCGCGACGAACTCCTCGAGCAGCAGGTGCGGCCAGACGTTGACCTTGTCGTCCTGCGTCCGCTCGACCCGCTGGATCCCCTCGGGCGGCACCATCGCGAGCAGCCGGTGCGTCATCTCCCCGGACAGCCCCCGCCCGCCCCCGCCCTTCCCGGCAGTGGCGGCGGCAACGCGAGCCTGCCGCTCGGCCGGGGAGAGCGGAGTGGTACGCGTCAGAGTCGCAGTCCCGCCCCCGGCAGAGGCGGCGGCAGCAGGCTGGGAAGCGGCGGCCGCGGGGGGAGGAGCGGAGGCGGCGGCGACCGCGGAGTCCGGGGCCGTAAAAGCCGCCTCGGCGGGCGCCGCAGGCGCCCCGTCCTGCGGCGCGGCGGCCGCGGCCGACGCCGCGGCCTCGGCAGGCGAGGGGATGCCGGCAGCCTTGCGCGACTTCTTGACGGCCGCGGACTTGGCCTTGGCGCGGGCGACGCGATCGGGGTCGCCCGCCGCGAGGGCGGCGGCGTAGACCTCGGGATCCGGGGTGATCTCGTCTGCCATCGCTACCCCTTACAGAGGTCCGGATATCCCGCCGTCCTTGCGGATCCGCCAGAAGTGGACCGCCATGAAGATGACGGCCACGAACGGCAGCGCAAGGACGTGCAGGACGTACCAGCGGAGGAGGGTCGGCGGCCCGATCTCGACGCCGCCGA
>JAVEEC010000149.1 GCA_030840645.1 Frankiaceae bacterium | reverse complement strand
GTTCTGGATGCGCACGCCGGTGGCGTCTCGACCCTGGGCTGAGATGTCGCGCACCGCGGTGCGGATGGTGACGCCGGCCGAGGAGATGAGCAGAAGCTCGTCGTCGATGCCGACCATGAGGGCGGCGACGACCTTGCCCCGGCCCCGGGCCAGGCGGATGCCGATGACGCCCATGGTGCCCCGGCCCTTGCGGGGGAACTTGTCGAGCTTGGTGCGCTTGCCGTAGCCGGTGTCGGTGACGATGAGCAGGTCGGCGCCCTCACGGGTGACGTCGCAGGACACCACTTCGTCGCCGGGGCGCAGGCGCATGCCGATCACGCCCATGGCCGACCGCCCGGTGGCCCGGACGTCGTCCTCGAAGAAGCGAATGGTGGTGCCGGCGCTGCTCACCATGAAGATGTCGTCGCCGCCACTGGTCTGGACGACCCGGACCAGCTCGTCGTCGTCACGCAGGTTGATGGCGATGAGGCCGTCGCGGCGGGAAGAGTCGTACTCGGTGAAGCGGGTCTTCTTCACCATGCCGTTCTTGGTGGCGAAGAACAGGAACCGCGACGTCTCGTAGTCGCGGGTGTCGATGATGGCCTGGATGCGCTCCCCCGGCGCCAGCGACAGGAGGTTGGGCATCGCCGTTCCCCGTGCCGTGCGGTCCTTCATCGGGATCTCGTGCGCCTTGAGGCGGTAGACCCGGCCTCGGTTCGAGAAGAACAACAAGAAGGCGTGGGCGGTGGTGTGGACGATGCGCTCGATGTAGTCGTTGTCCTTGAGCCGGGCGCCGGCCACGCCCCGGCCGCCGCGGCCCTGAGTGCGAAAGGCGTCGGCGGCGACGGTCTTGATGTAGCCGGCGCGGGTCATGGTGACGACGAGCTCCTCGTCGTCGATGAGGTCGAGGATGTCGATGTCGCCCGGGTCGTAGGTGACCTCGGCCCGGCGGGGTTGGGCGTGCTTGGCCCGGATGTCGCCCATCTCGTCCTTGATGACCTGGCGCAGGCGGGCGGGGTCGGCCAGGATGGCCTCGAGCTCGGCGATGGTCTCCCGCAGCTTGGCCAGCTCCTCCTCGAGCTGCGACCGGCCCAGGCGGGTGAGGCGGGCCAGCGTCATGTCCAGGATGTGGTTGGCCTGGATCTCGCTGAAGTCGAACGGGGCGACCATCAGGCCCTGGCGGGCCGCATCCCGGTCGTCGGAACCGCGGATGAGGGCGATGATGGCGTCGATCATGTCGAGGGCCTTGAGCAGGCCTTCGACGATGTGGGCCCGGTCGCGCGCCTTGCGTAGGCGGAACTCCGAGCGCCGGGTGATGACCTCGACCTGGTGCTCGATGTAGTAGCCCAGGGCCTGGGCCAGGTTCAGGGTGCGGGGCACGCCGTCGCACAGGGCGACCATGTTCACGCCGAAGTTAGTCTGCAGCGGGGTGTGCTTGAACAGGTTGTTCAGCACCACCGAGGCATTGGCGTCGCGCTTGAGGTAGATGACGAGCTTGGTGTCCTCGCCCGAGGACAGGTTCTTGATGTCGCGGATGCCCTCCAGCTGGCGGGAGTCGACCAGGTCGGCGACCTTGGACGCCACCGACGACACGCTCACCTGGTAGGGCAGCTCGGTGACGTGGATCTCGGTGCTGGTCTTGCCCTCGACGATCTCGGCCTTGGCCCGCATGCGGATGGAGCCCCGGCCGGTGCGGTAGGCGTCCATGATCCCGGCCCGGCCCAGGATGTAGGCGCCGGTGGGGAAGTCGGGGCCCTTGACGAACTGCATCAGGTCGTCGGGCGTGGCCTCGGGGTTGTCGATCAGGTGGAGGGTGGCGTCGATGATCTCGGCCAGGTTGTGGGGCGGGATGTTGGTGGCCATGGCCACGGCGATGCCCTGGCTGCCGTTCACCAACAGGTTGGGGAAGCGGCTGGGGAGGACGCTGGGCTCGGTGAAGTCGCCGGAGTAGTTGTCGACGAAGTCGACGGTGTCCTCGTCGATGCCGGCCAGCATCTGCATGGCCAGCTGGCTGAGCCGCGACTCGGTGTAGCGCTCGGCCGCAGCCTCGAACTCGGGCGAGCCGTAGTTGCCGTGGAAGTCGATCAGGGGGTGCCGGAGGCTGAAGGGCTGGGCCATGCGGACGAGGGCGTCGTAGATGGCCTGGTTGCCGTGGGGGTGGTACTGGCCCATGACGTGGCCGGTGATGCGGGCGCACTTGACCATGGTGCGGTCGGGGCGGAAGCCCTGGTCGAACATGTCCCACAGGATCCGGCGGTGGACGGGCTTGAGCCCGTCACGCACGTCGGGCAGGGCGCGGGCGGTGATGGTGGACAGCGCGTAGATGAGGTACGACTGCTCCATCTCGGTCTGGAGCTCGATGGGCTCCACGTTCTGGAACTCGAGGGGCGGCTGCTGGTCGGACATCAGATGTCCAGGAAGCGCACGTCGGTGGCGTTGGTCTGGATGAAGAGCTTGCGGGCCTCGACGTCCTCACCCATCAGGATGGAGCACACCTCGTCGGCCAGGGCGGCCTGCTCGACCGAGACCTGGAGGAGCGTGCGCTTGTTGGCATCCATGGTGGTGTCGCGCAGCTCGGCGTAGTCCATCTCGCCCAGGCCCTTGAGGCGGGCGAACTCGTGCTTCTTGTTGGGGTTCTCGGCGACGTAGCGGTCCCGAGCGGCATCGTCCTTCAGGTAGATCTTCTCCTTGCCCACGATGGTGGAGTACAGCGGGGGCTGGGCGATGTAAACGTGGCCCTGGTCGACCAGGTCCTTCCTCTGGCGGAAGAAGAACGTCAACAGCAGGGTGCGGATGTGGTTCCCGTCGACGTCGGCATCGGCCAGGATGATGATCTTGTGGTAGCGGATCTTGGCCACGTCGAACTCGTCGCCGAGGTTGGCGCCGATGGCCGAGATGAGCGACTGGATCTCGGCGTTCTTGAGCATCTTGTCGATGCGGGCCCGCTCGACGTTGAGGATCTTGCCCCGGATGGGGAGGATGGCCTGCTTGATCGGGTTGCGGGCGTTGATGGCCGAGCCGCCGGCCGAGTTGCCCTCGACAATGAAGAGCTCGGACTCCTCGGGGTTGCGCGACGAGCAGTCGGCCAGCTTGCCGGGGAGGCCGGCGCCCTCGAGGAGGGTCTTGCGGCGGGTGAGCTCGCGGGCCTGGGGGGCGGCGAGGCGGGCCCGGGCCGCCTGGGTGCCCTTGCCCACGATGAGGCGGGCCTCGGTGGGGTGCTCCTCGAGCCATTCGCTGAACTTCTCGTTGGCGACGCGCTCGACCAGCGAACGGATGGAGACGTTGCCCAGCTTGGCCTTGGTCTGGCCCTCGAACTGGGGCTCGCGCAGCTTCACGCTGACAATGGCGGTCAGGCCCTCACGGATGTCTTCGCCGAGAAGGTTGTCGTCCTTCTCCTTGAGCAGCTTGTTGGCCCGGGCGTAGCGGTTGACCACGTTCGTAAGGGCTTTCTTGAAGCCCTCCTCGTGCATGCCGCCCTCGATGGTGGCGATGCCGTTGGCGTAGCTGTGGATGCCCTCGTAGTAGCCGGTGTTCCACTGCAGGGCGGCCTCGACCTCCTGATCGGCCTCGGCGGCGTCGAAATGGGCCACCCGCTTGAACAGGGCGTCCTTGGAGGAGTTCAGGTGGCGGACGTAGTCGATGATGCCGCCGCTGTACTTGAACGTCTGCTCCTGCTCGTGGCTGGGGCGCTCGTCGCGGAAGCGGACCTCCAGGCCCTTGTTGAGGAAGGCGTAGATCTGGAGGCGCTCGAGGATGGTGGTGGCCCGGAACTCGGTGCCCTCGGAGGCGAAGATGGTCTCGTCGGGCCAGAAGGTGATGGTGGTGCCGGTGCGCCCGCGCGGCGCCTTGCCGACGACCTCGAGCTTGCCCTGGGGCCGCCCGCCGTTCACGAACGTCAGGGCGTGGTGCTTGCCGTCACGGTCGATCTCCAGCTCGAGACGCTTGGACAGGGCGTTGACCACAGACACGCCGACGCCGTGGAGGCCGCCGGAGACCTTGTAACCGCTGCCGCCGAACTTGCCGCCGGCGTGGAGCACAGTGAGGACCACTTCGGCCGCCGACTTGCCCCGGGAGCCGGGGTGGGGGTCGACCGGGATGCCGCGGCCGTCGTCGACCACTCGGCAGCCACCGTCGGCCAGGAGGGTGACGTCGATCCGGGTGGCCTGGCCGGCCATGGCCTCGTCGACGGAGTTGTCGACGACCTCCCAGATGAGGTGGTGGAGGCCGTTGAGGCCGGTGGACCCGATGTACATGCCCGGGCGCTTGCGCACCGGGTCGAGACCGCTCAGGACCGTCATCGCGTTGGCGGTGTAGGACGCTCCTGCGAGCTTGGGCGCGGGCGCGTCGGGGGTGGTGTCGTCTGCCATGAGGTGAGGGCGCGCCTTTCCAG
>JAVEEC010000002.1 GCA_030840645.1 Frankiaceae bacterium | reverse complement strand
CCTGCGGCGGCTCTACGCGCCGCCAAGCCGCACACAACGGCGAAAGCGGCTCCCTGGCGACGCCGGCGCCGCGCCTCGGCTACGCCGGCGCCGGGCCGCGGCGGCCCTCGGCCAGGCGGGCGGCGGCGAGGCGTTCGGCCGCCTCCTCGGTGCTGATGCCGGCCGCGTCCGCGTCGGCGTAGATCCGCGACAACGTCGTGCCGATGCCGACGAGGCCGCGTTCGACCTCCTGCTGCGACCAGCCGAGCGCCTCGTAGCCGATGAGGTGGATCGCGCCGCCGCCGTTGATGACGAAGTCGGGGGCGTAGAGGATGCCGGCCTCGCGGAGCAGCTCGCCGTCGGAACGCTGGGAGAGCGGGTTGTTCGCCGCGCCGGCGACGATCCGGCAGCGCAGCCGCGGGATGTCCTCGGGGCCGATGACGCCGCCGGTGGCGCAGGGGGCGTACACGTCGCACTCGGTGTCGAGCACCGACGCCGGCGCCACCACCTCGACGCCGAGCCGGTCGTAGAGCGACTCCACCCGGTCCAGCGTCACGTCGCTGACGATGACGTGCGCGCCGGCCTTGACCAGCATCTCGACCAGCGGCTCGCCGACCGCGCCGACGCCCTGGACGAGCACCCGTTTGCCGGCCAGGTCCTCCGAGCCGTACGCGTGCCCGACCGAGGCGACGATGCCGTGGAACACGCCGACCGCCGTGTCCGGCGCGCTGCTGCCGGAGCCGCCGTTGTCGACGCTGCGGCCGAACGCCCACGGCGTGACCTCGCAGAGCGTGTCCATGTCGGCGGAGTTGGTGTTCATGTCCGGGCCGGTGCGGTAGTTGCCGCCGAGCATGTGCACGTTGTGCGCGTGCCGCAGCAGCAGGTTGCGCCGGGTGTCCGGATCGAGCTCGCCCGGCACCGCGAGCACCGACTTGCCGCCGCCCATCGGCAGCCCGGCGACCGCCATCTTCAACGTCATCGCCTCGGCAAGCCGCATCGCGTCGAGCAGCCCGTCGGCGGGTGTGGCGTACGTCTTCATCCGCGTCCCGCCCGCACCCGGGCCGAGCCGGGTCGAGTGGATCGCGATGAACATGTACGCCCCGGACGGCTCGTCGTACGCCGTCAGCGCGAACTCCCCGCCCCACTGCCGAAGAACGTCCTCCACGCGGGGCACGGTACCGGAAGATCGACCGGCTACGACTCCCAGCTGCCGTCGTACCACTGCGGGTCCGCCGCGAGCAGCGGGCGCATCTTCGTCGTCCACCACTCGTCCTGCGCCGGGTCGTCCGCGAGCGCGAGGTACGCCGCCTTGTCGGTGAACTTCACGACGTTGATCACCGTCGTGCCGTCGTCGCCGACGAGCGCCTCGCTGGACACGAACCCGGGTACCTGGCGCTCGGCGTCCCACGCCTTCGCCGCGAGGCGCAGGTCCTCGATGCTGCCGGCGAGCGTGCCGATCATGACGGTGCCGTACATGGGTGCCTCCGGAATGCCGAACGGCCGATGCCGCGGACTCTCGTCCTCGCGGCACCGGCCGTCCAGGGTCGGTGGTCACACCTCGTGCTACGCCCCGGCGATGAACTTCTCGGTGAGGGTGCGGCACTCGTCGTCGCGGTACTGCTCTGGCGGGCTCTTCATGAAGTACGAGCTCGGCCCGAGCAGCGGGCCGCCGATGCCGCGGTCCTTGGCGATCTTGCAGCAGCGCAGCGCGTCGATGACGACACCCGCGGAGTTCGGGCTGTCCCAGACCTCGAGATTGTACTCGAGGTTGAGCGGCACGTCGCCGAACGCGCGACCCTCGAGGCGGACGTACGCCCACTTGCGGTCGTCGAGCCAGCCGACGTAGTCGGACGGGCCGATGTGCACGTTCTTCTTGCCGATGTCGTGGGCGAGCTGCGACGTGACGGCCTGCGTCTTGCTGATCTTCTTCGACTCCAGGCGCTCGCGTTCGAGCATGTTCATGAAGTCCATGTTGCCGCCGACGTTGAGCTGCATCGTGCGGTCGAGGATCACACCGCGGTCCTCGAACAGCTTGGCCAGGACCCGGTGGGTGATCGTCGCGCCGACCTGGCTCTTGATGTCGTCGCCGACGATCGGGACGCCCGCCGCGCGGAACTTCTCGGCCCACTCGGGCGTGCCGGCGATGAACACCGGCAGGCAGTTGACGAAGCCGACGCCGGCGTCGATCGCGCACTGCGCGTAGTAGCGCGCCGCGTCCTCGGAGCCGACGGGCAGGTAGCAGACGAGGACGTCGGCCCGCGACTCGCGCAGCGCGGCGACGACGTCGACCGGCTCGGCGTCCGACTCCTCGATCATCTCGCGGTAGTACTTGCCCAGGCCGTCGAGCGTGTGGCCGCGCTGGACGTCGATGTTCAGCGGCGGCACGTCGGCGAAGCGGACGGTGTTGTTCTCGCTGGCGTAGATCGCCTCCGAGAGGTCGCGTCCCACCTTCTTGCCGTCGACGTCGAACGCGGCGACGAACTCGATGTCGCGGACGTGGTAGCCGCCCACCTCGACGTTCATCAGGCCCGGGACCCGGGCGTCGGGGTCGGCGTTGCGGTAGTACTCGACGCCCTGGACGAGCGACGAGGCGCAGTTGCCGACGCCGACGATGGCGACGCGTACCGAGCCCATGTGGTGCTCCCTTTGGTCTCTCGGGGTGGAGGGGGTCATGCCTGCTTGGTCCGTTCGCTGGCGATCAGCTCGTTGAGCCATCGCACCTCGCGCTCGACGGACTCGAGTCCGTGCTCCTGCAGCGCGAGGGTGTAGTTGTCGAGCTTCTCCCGGGTCCGCGTGAGCCCCGCCCGGAAGCCGGCCGAACGCTCCTCGAGCCGGTTGCGCCGGCCCTCCAGGATGCGGATGCGGGTGTGGGCGTCGGTCTGCGCGAAGAACGCGAAGTGCACGCCGAACGTCTCGTCCTCCCACTGGGAGGGCCCGCCCTCGGCGAGGAGCTCCTGGAAGTGCTCCTTGCCCTCGGCGGTCAGCTTGTAGACGACCTTGGCGCGCCGGCCGGGGCCGACGACGCCCGCGGCGTCCTTTGTGATCCAGCCGTGCTGCTCCATCCGGTTGAGGCACGGGTAGAGCGAGCCGTAGGAGAACGCGCGGAAGTGGCCGAGCATCAGGTTGAGGCGTTTGCGCAGCTCGTACCCGTGCAGGGGGGACTCGTGGAGGAGGCCGAGGACGGCGAACTCCAGCACCCCGCCCACCACCTCTCCGTCACGGTACGAGTACGTTCCGATACATCGAAGCGACGTATCGAGTCGATATATCGGACCCTAGGTGGTCACCCCGCGTTCGTCAACTCGACACCGGCCCGACTCGTTCTGTGAAGATCGCCACGCTCGAGAGGGGCGAGGTTCCTGCACAGAACGGGACGGCGCAGCCGCGCGGGCGGCGCTAGCCTGGAGCGCATGTTGCGGACGCAACGCGACGTCGTCGACTACTCGCTCGCCCGGCGGTCGGCGCTCGTCGACCTGTTCGCCGGCCGGGTGTCGGCGATGGACGTCTGCGACGCGCACCCGTACCTCCTCCGCGCCGCCAAGTACCACGGCGAGCCGACCCGCACGCCGTGCCCGGTCTGCCGCAAGGGGCCGCTCATCCACGTCACGTACACGTACGGCGACGCGTTCAAGGAGACGTCCGGGCGGGTCCGCGCGACCGTCGAGCTGGCCGCCCTCGAACGCAGCCACGCCGAGTTCACCGCGTACGTCGTCGAGGTCTGCCGCGACTGCTCCTGGAACCACCTGGTGACGAGCTACGTCCTCGGCACGAACGGCCTCCGCACCCGCCGGGCGCGGCAGTCCGCGCAACGCTGACCGGACCGTTCGACGCGCCCGAGCGGTTGGTCCGCGAACGCGTAGGGCACGATGAGGAGACCATGACGACCCCCGCGACCGCCCGTACCCGCACGCCCAAGCCGAAGGGCCGCAACCCGATCTCCCGCGGTTGGCGGCGGCTGACACCCAGGACCAGGCGGATCCTCGGCATCGGCGTGGGGTCGGCGTTCCTGCTGTTCGTCGTGCTCGTCGGCACGGTGTACGCGCGGACCAAGGTGCCGTTCCCCGGCGACCTCGACTCGGCGCAGGCGACCGTCGTCGAGTACTCCGACGGCTCGCCGATGGGCACCCTCGCCAGGGAGAACCGCACCGACATCCCGCTCGCGGACGTGCCGCAGCCGGTACGCGACGCGGTCCTGGCCGCCGAGGACCGCGGCTACTACAGCCACTCCGGCATCTCGCCGACCGGCATCGCGCGGGCGGCGTTCCAGGACGTGTTCGGGCGCGGCGCCAAGCAGGGCGGGTCGACGATCACCCAGCAGTACGCGCGGAACAAGTTCCTGACGCAGCACCGGACGTTCGCGCGGAAGTTCCGCGAGGCGATCATCGCGGTGAAGCTGGACCGCAAGTACTCGAAGGACCAGGTCCTCGAGTGGTACCTCAACACCATCTACTTCGGCCGCGGCTCGTACGGCATCGAGGCGGCCGCGCAGACGTACTTCGGCGTCCCGGCGAAGCGGCTCACCGTCGAGCAGGGCGCGGTGCTCGCCGCGCTGATCCGTTCGCCCGAGGGCGGCGACCCGGCGATCGCGCCGAACACCGCCAAGCGTAGGTGGAACGCCGTGCTCGACGGCATGGTGACGACCAAGAAGCTCACCCGCGAGAAGCGGGACGCGCTGAAGTACCCGCCGATCCGCCCGCGCCGCGCAGGCAAGAGCGGGGGCGGTGGCCCCACCGGCTACGTCATCGAGGCGGTCCGCCAGGAGCTGATCGCGAACGGCTTCACCGACGGCGAGGTCAGCTCCGCCGGGCTGCGCATCCGCACGACGATCGACAAGACCAGGCAGGCGGCCGCGGTCAAGGCCGTGACCGAGACGTTGGACGACCCCGCGAAGGACCCGGCCGCGGCCCTCGTCGCGGTCGAGCCCGGCACCGGCAAGGTCGTCGCGATGTACGGCGGCCGCGACTTCGCCGGCAAGGGCGACAAGAGCTACATCAACTACGCCACCAACAAGCGCCAGCCGGGCTCGTCGTTCAAGCCGTTCGTCCTCGCGGCGGCGCTGGACAGCGGTGTCAGCCTCAAGAGCACGTGGGACGGCCGCTCGCCGCAGACGTTCTCCGGCTACCAGGTCTCCAACTTCGGCGGCGAGCAGTTCGGCAGGATCGACCTGGTCGAGGCCACCGCGCACTCCGTCAACACCGTCTACGTCCCGCTCGGTATCCAGGTCGGCTTCCGCAAGACGATGGACACGTCGCACCGGCTCGGCCTCCCCGACGACACGAGCTGCGAGGACCACAGGGACGCCACGCTCTACCTCGGCACCTGCGAGATCCGGCCGGCCGACGAGGCTGCGTCGTTCGCGACCTTCGCGGCGAAGGGGAAGGCCGCGGGCTGGCACCTCGTCAGCGAGGTCCGCGACCGCAAGAAGAAGAAGACCTACGCGGCCAGCGGCGACACGTCGCAGGCGATCTCGGAGGGCGTGAACGCCGACGCCGTCCACGCGATGCGGGCCGTCATCGAACGCGGCACCGCGCGCGGCGCCGGCATCGGCCGCCCCGCCGCCGGCAAGACCGGCACGACCAGCGACAACACCAACGCATGGTTCTCCGGCTTCGTCCCGCAGCTCGCGACCACGGTCTGGATGGGGTACGAGTCCGCCCCAGACAACGGGTCAGGCAAGCCCGGGATCCCGCCGTTGCGCAACCTGCATGGCTACCGCGAGGTGACCGGCGGCACGCTGCCCGCGAAGATCTGGCGCGCGTTCATGGCCGCCGCTCTCCAGGGCGTTCCGGTCGAGGACTTCCCCGCGCCGTCGTTCGGCGGGACGGCGGCGACCCCGAGCGTCTCGGCGACGCCGACGTCCGCGTCGCCCACGCCGACGCCGAGCGCGAGCGTGTCGGTCACCGTGCCGCCGCCGGCGACGCCGACCGGCCTGCCGACACTGGTGCCGAGCGGGTCTTCGTCGCCGTCGTCCGCGCCGCCGACCAGCGCGCCGCCGTCGGGGTCGACGACGCCGTCCGCGGCGCCGTCCGCGGCGGCGACCGGGCCGCCGTAGCGAGCGGGCCGTCGCGTCCTCGTGCGCGCGGGGCGGACGTGCGGCACGATGCGCGCATGCCACCTGTCGACGAGCTGCCGCCGCCGTCGCGGAACGACCCGGTCGTGCGCGACGCGACGACCATCGTCGGCGGTCCGGTCGGGCGGCACGCGCGGCTCGGCGCGGCGACGTTCTGGACCCCGGTCCGGGTGCTGATCGCGCTGTCGATGCTGACGTTCACCCTCGGCTTCGCGGCGAAGTCGCCGTGCAGCACCCACCCGTGGACCAACTACTACCAGTACACGCGCCTCTGCTACTCGGACGTGTTCGCGCTGTACTACGGCGAGGGCATCGCGGACGGGAAGGTGCCGTACCGCGACCACCCCGTCGAGTACCCGCCCGTCATCGGCGGGCTGATGTGGGCCGCGGGCACCGTCTCGGAGAACGCCGCGGACTTCTACAACGTCACCGCCGCTGTCCTCCTCGTCTGCGCGGTCGTCACGGTCGTGGCGACCGCCAAGACCGCGGGACGGAGACCCTGGGACGCCGCGCTCGTCGCGTTGGCGCCGGGCCTGCTCATCCACGGCACCACCAACTGGGACCTCGCGGCCGTCGCGCTCGCGGCCGTGGGCCTGTGGGCGTGGTCACGAAGACAGCCGGAGCTCGCCGGGGTGTTCATCGGGCTGGCGATCGCGACCAAGCTCTACCCGGTGCTGTTCGTCGTCGGGCTGTTCTTCCTCTGCCTCCGCGCGGGGAAGCTGGTCGAGTGGGTTCGGATGACCGCGGTCGCGGTCGCGACCACGCTGCTCGCGTACCTCCCGGTGATCCGCATCTCGAGCGACTTCCCCGTCGACAACTGCACGACGACGGTCCAGCAGGCCGCGTGGCTGCGGTTCTTCACGCTGAACCGCTGCCGTCCCGCGGACTGGGACTCACTCGCGTTCGCATACCAGAAGCTCACCGGTATAGGCATGTCGCTCAACACCCTCAACCGCGTCACCGCCGGCGCGACGCTGGCCGTCGTCGTGATCGTGGGGGTGCTCGTGCTGAACACGCCGCATCGACCGCGAACGGCCCAGGTGCTGTTCCTGCTCGTCGCGGGCTTCCTGCTCGTCAACAAGGTGAACTCCCCGCAGTACACCGTCTGGCTGATCCCGCTGGCGGCGCTCGCGCGGCCGCGGTGGGGCGCGTTCCTCGCGTGGCAGGGAGCGGAGCTGGCCGTGCTGTTCACGCGCTTCTACTACTTCGTCAACGTCGGCGACCCGCCCCGGGGCATCGGCGTGCTGCCGTTCGTCATCGCGGTGCTGACGCGCGACGCGCTGCTGCTCGTCCTGATGGGGCTCGTCGTCGCGGAGATGTTCCGGCCCTACTACGACGTCGTCCGCCGCGACGGCCAGGACGACCCGGTGGGCGGCGTACTGGACGGCGCGCTGGATCGGCGCGACCAGGTCCGCCGGCGCGCGCCCGAGCTCGCGAACGCGTGAGCGTCACGGCGCCCGTCGCGGCAACCCGTCGCGCCGTCGCCGGGCGCGTCAGCGCGTGGACGGCGGCCGTCGAGGCGTTGCCGATCTGGCTCGCGAGCCGGATCGCGGTCGGCCTCGCCGGCCTCGCCGGCGCGTGGGTGCTGCAGGGCCGCGACGCGCGCGACGTGCCGTCGTGGCTCGGGCTGTGGCAGCACTGGGACGCCGACCTGTTCGTCAAGGTCGCGCGGTTCGGCTGGCCGCCGACGACGGCGTACCCCGACCGGACCGAGGTCGACTTCCCCGCGATGCCGTTGCTGATGCGCGCCGTCTACTTCGTCACACACAACTGGACCGCGTCCGCGATGCTCGTCTCGCTCGTCGCGGGCGGCATCGCCGCGTGCGCGGTCTACCACCTCGCCGCGCGCGAGGACGGGCCCGAGGCCGGGCGCCGCGCCGTGCTCTACCTCGTCTGCTTCCCGTACGCGGTGTTCCTGTTCGCCGGCTACTCGGAGGCGTTGTTCCTCGCGTTCGCGACGACCGCCTGGGTGTACGCGCGCAAGCGGAGCTGGATGGCGGCGTCGTTGCTCTGTGCCGGCGCCGCGGCGACGCGGATCCTCGGGTTGTGTCTTGCGGCCGGCCTCGTCGTGGAGTACGTCGTGACGGAGGCGCGCGCGGGCGGCGTACGCGCGGTGTTCCGTCCGGCGATGCTGTGGCTGGCCACGCCGTTGCTGCCGGTCGCGGCGTTCGTCGTCTACCTGCACCACCGGACCGGCGCCTGGGACGCGTACCAGGATGCGCAGGAGGCCGGGTGGCACCGGCACACCGCCTCGATCCGGGAAGGGTTCACCGCGACGTTGCGCGCCGCGCGCAACCCGGACCAGCTCGGCTACTACGCCTGGTCGTGGCGCGCCGAGATCGCCGCTGTCCTTCTCGGCGTGCTGCTCCTGATCGTGCTGGTCTACCTCGGCCACTACGGCGAGGCCGTCTACGTCGGCACCGCCACCTACCTGCTCGCCGCGCAGAACTACTACGCCTCGTCGGTGCGCGCCGCGCTCGTGTGGTTCCCGCTGTACCTCGTCCTCGCGAAGATCACCGTGCGCCGCGAGTGGCTGCACTACTTCGTCGTCGCGATCACCGCGCCGTTGATGTTCGTCTTCGTGCTGACGTTCAGCCAGGGCGGTTGGGTCGGCTAGCTACAGCAGGCCGAGCCGGACCTTGAGCAACACCGCCAGCGCCTCGAAGCCGTGCCGCCAGGTGATCTTCTTGCCCTCGGCGCGCGTCCGCGACCGGTAGGTGATCGGGATCTCGAACGGCCGGATGCCTCTCTTCAGGAGCTTGGCCGTCAGCTCCGGGTCCGCGCCGAAGCCCTGCTCCTTGATGTCCAGCTCGCGGTACAGCGGCAGCGGCAACAGCTTGAAGCACGTCGACAGGTCGGTGATGTAGGCGTTGAACAGGATGTTGGCGGCGGTCGTCACGCCGCGGTTGCCGAGGACGTACCAGTACGTGTACGCGCTCGTGCCGCCGAACACGCGGGTGCCGTACACGACCTCGGCCTCGCCGGAGAGGACCGGGTCGAGCAGCTTCGGGATCTGCTCCGGCGGGTACTCGAGGTCGGCGTCGTAGACGAGCAGGTAGTCGCCGGTGGCGTGTGACGCGGCGGTGCGGACGGCCGCGCCCTTGCCGCGGTTGGTCTCGTGGCGGACGGTCACGACGCGCGGGTCGTCCAGCGCGTCGACGCGTTCGGCGGTGCCGTCGTCGCTGCCGTCGTCGACGACGACCAGCTCGACGTCGCACGGGAGGTCGACATCGAGCAGCCGCTTCGCGGCGAGGGAGACGGTGCGGGCCTCGTTGTAGACCGGCATCAGCACGGACAGCTTCACGAGGACGACGATAGCCGGGATGGACACGTACTCCGACCCGACGATCGAGAGGTCAGGCATGCGCGGACGGCCGCGGGTGCGGAAGCTCTGGCGGTGGCGTTCGCCATCGGCACGGAGGACCCGGTCCCGTACACCTCGATGGTGCTGCGGGTCGCCTCGCCCCATGGCCTCGGCGGGCGGCCAGGCGCGCCACCCGAAGTTGCCCGTCACTGCGCCGACCACGGCGAACGACGCCGAGATGCCCAACCCCGTCGAGCAGTCGACGCTCTCACGATTCGTACGCGCTGACGGCATGCATGGGGGCGGCTGGCTGCGCTGGCTCTTCCTCTCGCATGCGACCGCGGTCGGGGCGGCCAATGCCGCAGTGAACTCCCGGACGTTCGGCGATGTCGCGTTGTGGAGTTGCGTTTCCGTCGTCGGCGTGGTGGCGAGCGTCGGGTTCTGGATGGTTGCCCGGAGGACGTGGCGAAGAGTGCAGCGACCTGATCGCCACTCAGGCGCCGTTCAGGACCGCTCACGATGACAGCGTGACGGCGCTAACGGTGTTGGCGGTACTCCTCTACGGTTGGCTGGATTCGGTTCGCCTTCCAACATTCAAGCGTTCGCGATGAGTTGCGCCTAGAACGTGGTGGCGCGTGGTTGGCTGGAGCGCCGCGTCGCGCGCGCTCTCCGCCGGGGTAGGCGTAGCCGCGGCGCTATGCTTGGCCAGACGGTGTAGGCATAGCGGGTACGGACGCGGCCGGCCGACGTCCCATCGGCGGCATCCGCTTCGGGCGCAACATCGGGGCCGGAAGTCCCTTGGTTGTGATTGATGGGTAGGCACACGGATCAGGTCAGTGGTCCCTGGTGGCGGGTCTATGTCAGGGAATGGCGTTACGTTCTGTTGGTGTATGTATCCGTGCTCGGCTGGATCACAGTCGAGTTCGGATGGCGTCCGTGGTATGTGTTATGGGCGACGATTGCGGCCGCCGTCCTGCTCCTTCCGATACCAGTTTTCAGAATAGATCCTTCCCGAGGGAAGCGCATCGGCGGGCGCATGAAGCGTATGGGTTCTTCGTGGCGACGCCGATAGGTGTGTCTGTCGGGGGCACCGTGTTGTGGAGCTGCGTGTCCGTCGTCGACATCGTTGCGAGCGTCGCGTTCTGAGTTGTTGCCCGAGAGACCTGGTGGAGAGTGGCGACATTACTGTTGGTCGGCGTGTTGGCGGGGGCGGTGCTGGGCTCCGTGCTGTTCGTCGTCTATCCGCGGGTGTCCTCGCCGGTAGCGGTAGCACTGGTGGTCGCTGTGCTCGCGATCGCCGTGGTTCCGGCCTCCATGACATCGTCGTTCCCCGCGGTGTACGGGCCGATCATGGTGGGCGGGTCAGCCGCCGTCCGCCGGCGTGAACGCGTTCGCGAACCGCGTCTGTGGCAGTAGGAGAAGGCGTGGGCCAGAAGAAGCGGTATCCGGCAGTCATGCAACGCTGGCCTCATCCGCCCCGCGTGCTGACATCGGACGAGTTCGTCACGCAGCAGGATGCTGCGGAACGTCTTGGCGTCTCGCTACTGTCGGTCGGACGGTTGATCGCCGAGGGGCGTCTCCTCCCGGGTACCTGCAACGGTGAACTAGGTGTTGAACTTGCCTCCATGGAGGCAGAACGGTCGAGGCGGACCGGACGGCTGTGGAGACCAAGGAGCTTCGTCAAGAGCCTCTGGCACTGGGCGTCGCCCTGACGGGCATCCACTCAACCGTGGCCGTCGAACGCAGCCAGGCGGCCCCCGGGGGGCGAGGTGATGTACGCGTCGTTCTTGTCGCCCAGGCCGTCGCTGTCCTAGCTCGGCGGTCGGCGGTACTGGCGTCGGAACTGACGGCCCGCGAGACGTCAGACGACCCGGGGCATGCCGCCCTGGAACGTCCCGGACTTCGGATCGGACGGGCCGTGGACGTGGTCGTCGGCCGAGAGCCGGTACATGTACGACGTCCCCGGCAACGCGGGCAGGCCGTTCGGTAGCCGGCCGTCCCAGGACACCTTCAGCGAGGTCCCGCGACCCTTCGTCTCCGCCAGCACGGTCCCTGACGTGTCGGTGATCTGCGCCGTCCACCAGGCGCTGTGGTCCAGCGACGCCGTCACGGTCACCTGGTCCGGCGAGTGCACGGGCGCGCCGGTCACCACCGGCGTGGACAGCACCGCGCGCAGCAGCCGCCACGCCTCCGACCGGACCGCGGGAAGGTGCGCGTACGCGTACCGCCCCGGGCAGGCGGTGATGCCGAGGTCGCGGTGCCCCGGCATCCGCGGCACGGTCACGTGCGCGCCCCGCGGAAAGCGCTCGGACCCGGACGACGTCAACGTCACCGACGTGCGCGGGTCGAAGCGCCACCGTTCGGCCGCCCATGCGCCGACGCGTTCGACCGCCGCCAGCATGACGGCGGGTGTCTCGACCGTGTCGTAGTTGCCGAGCAACGAGACGCTGATCGTCCTGTCGTTGAAGCCTGCCGTGTGCGCACCGACGACACCGCGCGTGAAGTCGCCGTACCGCCCTTCGTACACGGTGCCGAAGCGGTCGACGAGCAGGTTGTAGCCGATGTCGGACCAGTGGCGGGAACGCGTGTGGTACGAGTACACGGCCCGCACGTACGACGCCGCCTCGGCGGCCGTGTAGTCGTTCGAGGTGACCGTGTGGTGCACGACGACGGCGGCCGGCGTCGTGTACTCGACGCGACCGGAACGCCACCGCTCGTCCGCCCCCCAGCCGGGTCGCGTGACGACGGCGCCGAGGCGCGGCAGCGTCCGCGTGGCGGGCGCGGCAGAGGACGCGGACGAGCCCGACCCCGCGAAGTCCACCGCCACGTCAGTGGCGGGCGAGCGGGGCACGACCCGCACCGAAACGACCGACACCCCACGGCCGATCCAGAACGGCTCCGTCCCCGGCCGGGAGCCTGCCTCGCCCGGGTCGTTCTCCAACGTCTCCCACGCCCCGAGGCCCGGCCGGACGGACACCTCGGCGAGCCCGGCGGCCCACGTCACCCCGACCAGCACCGCCCCCGGCGGCACCGCCACGGCCCGCTCGACCGGCGCCGCGATGGACCCCAGCGCGACGCGCTGGAACGCGAACGCGGGTACGAGAGCCCGCGACGGCAGCACGCTGAGGACCGACAGCAGCAGGGCGAGCGGGAGCAGGCGGGCTGGGCGCACTGGTAGGGCTCCGAAACTGGGCGAGAGACGAATATGGGGCATTCGCGTCTCCGTGACAACGAGCGGGTACGTGACCCGTGACGATCCGCAGTCCGGAGGAGTCCCTCATGCGCCGCGCCGCCACGTTCTCGTGCCTGCTCGCCCTCGCCGCACCCGCCACCGCCGCGGCACCCACGCCGCAGCCGAGCTACGGCACCGTCCTCAACGTCCTCCCGCCGGGCAGCCAGGGCCGGATGAACGCCGCCGAGGTCGCGACGTTCGAGGCGACCGGCGAACGGCCGGAGCACTTCGACGACCAGCTCGAGATGTACGACGCCCTCAACGTCCCCGCGCCCGGCACGATCACCGACGCCGACCTGCCGAAGTACTACAAGGACGCCTCCCTCGGTGTCGCGCCCGCCGACGTCGTGAGCACCTACAGCCCGAAGGCCGGGGTCACGATCGTCAGGGACAGGTTCGGCGTGCCGCACGTCTACGGCGACACGTACGAGGACACGACCTGGGGCGCCGGGTACGCGGGCACCGAGGACCGCATGTTCCTCCAGGACACGCTGCGCCACGTCGGGGCCGCGCGGGCCGCGGAGTTCCTCGGCCCGTCCGACGCGAACATCGCGATGGACGCCGCTCAGCTTCGCGACGCCGACTACACGCCCGCCGAGGCCGAGGCGCAGGTCGCGAACCTGCCCACGCGGTTCGGCGTCGAGGGCGAACGCTTCGTCCGCGGCATCGACGCGTTCCTCGCCGGCATCAACGCCGCCCAGCAGGCCGCGCTCCTCGACCCGACCAAGCTCCCCGCCGAGTACCCCGCGCTGCAGATCGTCCCGAAGGACTGGACCCGCGCCGACCTGATCTACGTCGCCAGCCTGGTCGGCGGGCGGTTCGGCCTCGGCGGCGGCGGCGAGTACGACAACGCCGTCTGGCTCCAGCGGCTGACGCAGAAGTTCGGGAAAGCGCAGGGGCGCAAGGTCTTCGACGACCTGCGCGAACGCGACGACCCCGAGGCGCCGACGACCCTCGGCACGACGTTCCCCTACATGCCCGACAGCGGCGCCGACCCGGCCGCCGTCGCGCTGCCCGACCCCGGCGCGCCGACCGCGCCCGGCGCGGGCGCCCCGAGCACCGCGAGCACGACGACGACGCCGGCCCTCGACGGGCCGTTCGGCAAGATCCCCCTCGACCTCCGGCCGAACGGCATGAGCAACGCCCTCCTCGTCTCCGCGAGGGAGTCCACCAGCGGGCACCCGACGGTGGTGTTCGGGCCGCAGACCGGCTACTTCACGCCGCAGCTGCTCACCGAGGTCGACCTGCACGGCCCCGGCATCGAGGCGCGCGGGGTGTCGTTCGCGGGCACGCAGCTCATCGTCGAGCTCGGCCGCGGCCGCGACTACGCGTGGTCGGCGACCAGCGCGAGCGGCGACAACACCGACCAGGTGTTCGACGTCCTCTGCAACGTGGACGGCTCGCCCCCGACGGTCGACAGCACGGCCTACCTGATCGGTTCGACCTGCACGCCGATGACGGTCCGCACGCACCAGGAGGTCGCCAAGCCGAGCGCCGGCGGTGCCGGGCCGCCGACCGTCGTCAAGCTCACCGTGATGCGGACGCGGCACGGCATCGTGCAGCTCCGCACCGTCGCCGGCGGCACGCCGGTCGCGGTCGTCGACCACCGCGTCACCTACGGCCACGAGCTGGACAGCGGCATCGGCTTCATGCGGGCGAACGACCCGACGTTCGTGCACGACGCGGCGTCGTTCATGCGCGCGTTCGACGGCCTGGACTACACGTTCAACTGGTTCTACGCCGACGACCGCGACATCGCGTACTACGAGTCGGGGCTGCTGCCGCTGCGCGACCCGCGGGTCGACCCCGACCTGCCGTCGTGGGGGACCGGGGAGTACGAGTGGCGCGGGTGGCTGCCGTTCGAGGCGCACCCGCACGCGATCAACCCGCCGTCCGGCTTCCTCGCCAACTGGAACAACAAGCCCGCCCCCGGCTTCGCCGCCGCCGACAACGAGTGGGGCTACGGCGCCGTCTACCGCTCGCTCGCCCTCTCCCGGCGGATCGCCGCGGGCATCGCCGGGCCGAAGAGGATGACCCGCGCGGGCCTCGTCACCGCGATGATCGACGCGGCAACGGCGGACGCGCGCGGGACCGACGTGCTCCCGTACGCCCTCGACGTCATCGGCAACGACCCGCAGGTCGCGCCGTACGCGTCGCTGCTCCGGACGTGGATCGCGAACGGCGCCCACCGGGTCGACCGCGACCGCAACGGCGCGTACGACGAGCAGGCGGCCGTCGCGCTCGCCGACGCGTGGTACCCGGCGCTCGCGAAGGACGCGCTGCGCGGCACGCTCGGCGACCTGGTCGACGCGCTGCCCAAGGCCGTCGACGACCACCCGAGCCTCGGCGTCGGCTCGTCGTGGAACGGCGTCCCCTGGTACGGCTACCTGAACAAGGACCTGCGCGCCGTCGCCGGTAAGCCGGTGCGCGGGCCGTACTCCCGCGTCTACTGCGGGGGCGGCTCGGCGACGCAGTGCCGTGCGGACCTCGTGGCGTCGTTGAAGGCGGCGGCGGCGACGCTCGGCGGCGACCCGGCGTCGTGGACGTACGACAAGCACCGCGACGACATCCGCGCAACGACGGTCGGCATCGTCGGCAGCCGCGACATCGACTGGCAGAACCGGCCGACGTTCCAGCAGGTCGTGGCGTTCACCGGCCACGCGACGCGTCGCGACGCCGGCCCGCTGGGCACCGAGGCCACGGTCCGCTCGCTCACGCTGGCGGCGACGGGGACAGCGGGAACGCTGCCCGCGCTCGCGCTGCTCGCGACCGGCGGCGCGCTGCTCGGACGTCTCCCGCGAAGGCGCCGGCAACGAAGTTGAACCGGATCCACCCCTCCGTGACTCGGAACCGGCGTGACGGTACAGGCCGCGGACTTAGGGGTGGGTGTGAGCGTCTCGCGGGACGAGGCGCTGCGCGCATTCTGTGAGGCCGAGTACGCGGGTCTGCTGCGGTACTGCCGCCGGCTCTGCGACGACGACCAGACCGCGCGCGACCTGGCGCAGGAGGCGTTCGTCCGCCTGTTCGGGCGGTGGGTGCAGGTCCGCGAGCCGCGGGCCTACCTGTACCTCGTCGCGACCAACCTGGCCCGCAGGTCGTGGCGGCGCCGCCGGTCCGAGCGTGTCGCGCTGACGGTCGCGTTCCCGCGCGACGAGCCGGTCGCCGCCCACGAGCCCGGCATCCGCGACGTCGTCGACGGGCTGCCGCGGAAGTGGCGCGACCCCGTCCTGCTCCACTACTACGGCGACCTCCCGGTCAGCGAGGTCGCGCACCAGCTCGGCGAACCGGAGGGCACCGTGAAGCGCCGGCTGGCCGAGGCACGTTCCCTGCTCGCCAAGCAGCTCGGAGACGCGTCGTGAACGACTTCCCCCGGCCCGGCGAGGTCGACACGATCATGGCCCGCGCCAAGGTGCGCCGCGGGTCGCGCGCCACCGCCGCCGCGCTCGGCGGCACCGCAGTGCTGCTGCTGGTCGCGACGCTCGCCGCGGGCACCGCACGGCCGCGCGCGCAGCTGGACCCGGCCGGCACCGGCCGCGGACGGCGCGCGACGGTCTCCGGCACCGCGTCACCCGCCCCGACACCGACCCGGGCCATCGCGCCGCCGCCGCGTTCAGCGACCGGCGGCTCCGTCGCGTCGGGACCCGGAGCCCCGCCCCCGGGCGAGGTCGCGCCGTCGGGCGTCCCGGCACCACCCGCGAACGGCGGCGACCCGCCGACCCGCCCGTACGCCGACCGGCCCGCGCTGTCCAAGGCGCCGATGAGCGGCTCCGGGGCGAACTGCCAGCCCCGGATCGTCGACCCGGCGCACCCCTCCACCTGGATCGCCAACGGCGCCTGGTGCCTGCGCCTGCTCATGTCGTCGGCGGACACGGAGCACGTGTACGACGTATACGTCGACGTGTGCAGGGACGTCGACGCCGCGCCCGCCTCGCTGTACTTCCCGACAGCACTGGAGGTGGACTTCGCGGTGCGCACCAAGGCGGGTCACGAGGTGTGGCGGTGGTCGCGCGGCCAGGTGTTCCCGCAGACCGCGCACACCGTGCTGGTGGACCGCGGCAGCTGCTACCGGTGGACGGTCACCTACGACGGCACCGACGACTACGGTGCCCCGCTCGCGCGGGGGACGTACCTCATCCGGACGTCGGTCGTGACGCCGGACTTCAAGGGCAAGGGGACCGTCGAGATGCGCCTGGACGTGATGTGAAGCGTGTACTGGCGGCGGCCGCCCTCGCCCTCGCCGCGACCGCGCTGCCCGGCCGCGCCGAGCCGGTCCCGACCTGGATCGGCACCCTGCCGACCGAGCAGCAGACGATGACCCAGCTCTCGGCCGCGCCGGACCGCTCCGGCGTCGTCCTCGGCTGGGTCAACGGCAGGCCGTGGCGCAGCCGCGACGCGGGGCAGACGTGGACACCGCTACTGTTCGGCCCGGTGGGCGGCGGCGCGTCGTTTAGCGGGCTGCGGGCGGCGACCGCCACGCTGGCCTGGGGCAGCAACGGCTCCGCGCTCTCCCGCAGCACCGACGCGGGCGACACCTGGCAGCAGGTCGCGATGCCGAACGTCACCAGGTCGGGCTTCGAGTACATCGGCGGCCTGGACACGGCCGGCCGCGGCCAGACCGTCGTCACCACCAGGGAGGGCTCGGAGGTCGAGAACGGGCTGCCCCGTCCCGATCCGCACGCTGCCGACGCTCGCGACGTACGACGCGGGCAGGCACTGGCGCCGTTCCGACATCCGGATGCCGGCCGAGGCGTGGGCGCTGCGGATCGCGCCGGACGGCAGGCACGTCGCGATCCTCGCGTGGGAGATGACCTGGGGAGCGCCGGTACGCGACGGCGCGTCCTGCTCGGTCGCCGGCAGCGCGTCGCGGACGTCGGTGTTCGTGAGCGCGGACGCCGGCCGGACCTGGCAGCGGACCTGGCGCTGCCCCAGGGGCTGCCTGTCGATCGCCTGGGCAGGATCGAACCGGCTGGTCGCCGGCGCCGTCGACGGCCAGATCTACGTCGGCGACGACGGCGGGCGGCGGTTCCGTCCGGGCGGGCGGGTGTTCCCGACGCCGCTCACCAGCGAGCTCTCGATGCTCCAGGCGGTCGGCTTCGCGGATGCGAAGCGCGGCTGGGCGTCGGTCAACGGCGTCGGCATCTTCCGTACCGACGACGGTGGCTACGAGTGGATGCCGGAGAACTCGCCGCAGGGCGCGTACCAGCTCGCCATCGGCGACCTCACCGTCGTCGACCGCGAACGCGCGGTCAGCGGCGGGCCCTGGGTCGTCGCCGCGCGCATGCTCCCGTCGACCCCGGCGGTCGTGCCGGCCCGCCCGGCACTCGGCCCGCCGTCGTTCACGAGCGACGTCCTGGCCCGGGTGCCCGGCGGGTATGTCGACCGTTCAGGAGTGCTGCACGTCGTCCGCCGGGCTGTCGGCGGGCGCGCCGCGCGCTAAGACGTCAGCGGGGCAGGCGGTCCCGCAGGAACGCGATGTCGGCGCCCTGCCCCTCGGCGCCGCCCGGCGTCTCGCAGACGACCGGCGCGCCGGCCTTCTCGACGACGGCGACGAGGACGTCCGGGTCGATGAGTCCCGCGCCGAAGTTCTCGTGCCGGTCGCGGCCCGAGTCGGCCGGGTCCTTCGAATCGTTCGCGTGCACCAGGTCGATCCGGCCGGTGATGGCGAGGACGCGTTCGACGATGCCGACCAGGTCCTCCCCGCCCGCGTGCGCGTGGCAGGTGTCCAGGCAGAAGCCGACGTCGAAGCCGGCGAGCGCGTCCCACAGCCGGGCCAGCCGGTCGAACCGCCTGGCGATCGCGTGGTCGCCGCCCGCGGTGTTCTCGATGAGGACGGGGACGGGCGACTCCATGCGTTCGAACGTCTTGCGCCAGTTCTCGAACCCGGCCGCCAGCTCGTCGTCGGACCCGACGTGGCCGCCGTGCACGATGACGCCCGCCGCGCCGATCTCGGCGGCGGCGTTGCACTGGTCGGTGAGGATCTTGCGGGAGGGGATGCGGATCTTGTTGTTCAGCGAGGCGACGTTGACGATGTACGGCGCGTGCACGTAGAGCGTCACGCCGCTCGCGCGCAGCGCCGTGGCGTCGTCGCGCGGCTCGGGCTTCTTCCACCCCTGCGGGTCACCGAGGAAGAACTGCACGAGGTCCGCCTCGCGCGCCTTCGCCTCGGCGACCGGGTCGGACCGGTCGACGTGCGCCCCGATCTGCATGCGCTCCAGCGTAACCGGGTCGCGATCGGAACCCGCGGGGTCGCCCTCCGGCCGCGGACATGCACGAGGTCGGGACTGCCGCCGCGGTCGGCGTCGCTGGCCCCGTAGCGCGGCAGGTCTCGACGCGGCCCGGCCCCTGCGGGGTCTGGACCCGCGTCGCGGGTTACACGACCAGCTCAGTCGTCGTCATCTTTGTCTTCGTTCTGTCGCCGTCGGCGCCGCACGGTCCGCTGGACGACCCACCCGAGCCCGACTGTGCCGGGAATACCGACAAGAGTGGCTACCCACGCCACATTGTCGATGACGACTCGCGCGAACCAGCTCTTCTCCCGCACGTTCACCCGGACAGCGTGAGTGATAGGGATCTCGATCGAGTCGCCGCGCAACGTCGCAACAAGGGTCAGGCCGACGCCGACGTCGTAGTTGTCGTGACTCGGCGGCGTGACCAGCATCGTAAAGCGCAGGACCTGCGGCCCGCCGGTCAACCCCTGCGGACTGGGTCGCGTGACGTCCTTGTCGTCGATCGAGTCGAGGCGCAACGCCACCTCGGTCACATTCGCCACGGCCACCGGGCCGCCTACCCCCACCGTGAGCCGGGCATCGCCAGGTACGTGCGCCTGAAGTGCGTCACGTCGGGTGGCGAACACCAAGGAGTCCGCGACGCGCTGGAGGGCGGTCCGGGCCACCCGGTACGCCGCGTCCCGGTCGACGAAGACGGTCACGCCGGGCTGCCTGCCGGAACAGACGCTCAGGCAGCGCGTTCGGATGGCCAGCACGAGGGAGTGCATGCCGAGCCCGGTGGGGGTGATCGTCCAGCTCGGCCGGCCGCTCAGATCGACCGTCCGTTCCGGCTCGATGATCGACAGCAGCCTGTCCCTGTCGCTCGTCCCGAGGGTGACGTCAACCGGACACGGCTCGCCCGCCGGATCCCGGGTCCGTAGATGCTTCGGGACCAACGTCACGTCGAAAGGAATCTCCAGGAACACCTGTGTATCCGTCTGCAGTGTGATGTCGTCGACCGTGCAACGACCCGTGTCGACGATGTGATCAGGGTGACTCGACAAGGACGAGATGAGCACGGGCGTGGCGACTATCGCGCAGACTACGACGACAACCAGAAGTACGACACCCCAGGCGGGGACAGGGCTCCAGAGTGATCGAGACATGCGCCTCATACGATTCATCCGCCCGGTCCCTCCGTGTCCTGTTTGACCACCGTCCCCCCGGCCCGCTAGCGTGCGCCTGAGTCGGTCGAGGAGCGGGGGCCCAACATGACTCAGTGGCGCGCCCAAGGGGTCGTCACCATCAACGTGGTGGCATTTCTGTTCATGGTCGCCGGATCGGCATTAGCGGGTGAGTCTCCTGCCCCCTCGGTACCGGCCCCCGGTTCTTCAGTGGTCCTAGGCGCGGCGGCCGCGAAGCCACACCGATCCGGGCCGGACAATATCAGCCCCTCGTGGGCAAACAACAGCATGACCGGTTACTGCGGTCAGACCGATGGCGGGTACGACGTCGCGGCACAGCTGTTGCTCCGCGCCTATGGGTCGTACACCGGACTGATCGACAACTATTGGGGCAGCAAGTCGCACAGCGCGCTGATCGCGTACCAGCGAGAGGACGGAACGCTGGAGCCGGACGGTTGTGCCGGACCCAAGACCTGGGCCGACATGCAGGCGGGTCTTGTCTATATAGGGGACTCCTCCGAGTGTGAGGGCTCGGGCGTCCTCAAGGTCTACCGCTACGCGCGTGGCGGCCGGGTCGTGCACTACGACAGGTCGTCGCGGACCTCCTACTGGTATGGCGACGCCTACCTACAGCCCACGGGCGGCCCCGTACGGGAGCGTCTCTACCGATTCAGCGACAACCTCGTCGCCTACTGCTGAGGATCCGACCGATGAGAAGAAAGACGTTGCGGACTCTACGGCCGGCCAATTTGGTCCTGGCCGTCGTGGCGATTGCTGTCGCGACCGCCTCGATCGCCGGCCCACCAGCCGCGCCTATCGCCGTCCGCCGCGCATCCGAGAGCGATGAACTGTCCACGACCTCGGTGACGCCGGCTTACCTCCCGCCGGGCACGACTGCCGCGCCATCGGTCTCCGAGCCCGGCTTCCGCTCCGTCGGGGAGAACCATTACCTGCTTGCGGGCCCGGCCAATGCGAACACCATTCCGGCCGGTGGCGTCGACGACTCGAACGCGACGACGGCACATCCGGCCACCGAGCTGGTGGTGACCTTCGTGCCGAACGTCGGCGACCTGCCCGCGCTTCCGGTGGATCCCGAGTACTTCACCATTTCCCACGTCACGGTGGCTGGGCTCCCGGCCGTGCAGTCAACGCCAAAGGACGGATTCGGGGTCCACCGGATCGACTGGGTCGACGCGGCCGGCTATCACGTGGTCCTCTGCGAACGCTTTCGGACTCCCGAAGGAACGAGCGGCCTGCCCGTCGACGAGCTCGTCCACATAGCGTCGAGTCTGTACGAGTAGTCGTACTAGCCGAGTCCGATGGTGCCGTACCAGAACTTCTGCGCCAGGCTCGGCGACAGGTCCACGTGCACGTGCTTGGTGGTCAGGTAGCCGTCCAGCGCCTGCGGCCCGAGCTCGCGCCCGACGCCGCTCTGCTTGTAGCCGCCGAACGGCGCGTAGCCGTTCAGCAGGTGCACGTCGTTGACCCAGACGGTGCCCGCGCGGACGCGGTTGGCGACGCTCACGGCACGCGGCACGTCGCGGCTCCAGACCGACGCCGCCAGGCCGTACGGCGTGTCGTTCGCGATGGTCACGGCCTCGCCCTCGGTGCCGTACGGGATCACCGTCAGCACCGGGCCGAAGATCTCCTCCCGAGCGATCGTCATGTCGTTCGTCGCGTCGGCGAACACCGTCGGCTGGTGGAAGAACCCGCCGCCGATCTCGATCGGCTCGCCGCCGGTCAGCAGCCGCGCGCCCTGGTCGAGCCCGAGTTTCACGTACCGCTGCACCCGGTCGAGTTGACCCGCGCTGATCAGCGGCCCGAGGTCGCTGCCGAAGTCGTCGGCGGGCCCGACCGTCAACGCCTCGCAGCCGGCCTTGAGGCGTTCCAACGTCTCGTCGTAGATGGAGCGCGGCACGAGCAGCCGGGTCGTCGACTCGCAGGCCTGGCCCTGGTGCATGAGGAAGCCGAACAGTGCCCCGGGCACCGCGCTTTCCAGATCCACGTCATCGAGGAAGATCGCCGGCCCCTTGCCACCGAGCTCGAGCGTCAGGTCCTTCACGGTGTCCGCCGTGCCGCGCATGATCCGCCGGCCGGTGTCGGTGGACCCGGTGAACGCCACCTTGTCGACCAGCGGGCTGGTCGTCAGCACCTCGGCGGGGCCGATGCCGCTGGGCGTCACGACGTTGAGGACGCCGGGTGGCAGGTGCTCGGCGGCGACCTCGGCCAGCAGCAGCGCGGTCGCCGGCGCGAGCGGGCTCGGCTTCAGGACCGCCGTGCAGCCGGTGACGAGAGCGGGGGCGACCTTCCACATCGCGAGCAGGATCGGGAAGTTGAACGCGCTGATCAGCGCCGCCACCCCGACCGGCTCGCGGCGGACGTGGTTGGCGGACAGCGCGGGGGTCGTGATCTGGGGCAGCGGCTCCACGTCGCGCCGCTGCTCGTACAGCTCGATCGCCTGCCTGCTGTGCTCGACCGCGAGCGGCACCGTGAACAGGTTCGCCAGCCGGCTGGTATGCCCAGCGTCGGCGATCTCGTACTCGATGAACTCCGGCAGCCGGGCGGTGATCCCCTCCACGAACTCCCTGACGACCCTGATGCGCGAGGCCCGGCCCTGCGTGGCCCAGTCGCTCTCGTCGAACGCCGTTCTCGCCGCCCGGATCGCGCGCTGGACGTCCTCGGTCGTCGCGTCCGGCACTCGGCATGCGATCCCACCGGTCGACGGGTCGACCGACTCGTACGTCGCGCCGTTCGAGGCGCCGACCAGCGCGCCGTCGATCAGCATGCGGAACTCCCTCATGCCTGCCGTTCTACGCCGTACGCGATGGGGCCGCCAGCCCGGCCGCGCGGGTGCGACACTGGACGGGTGCGTCCCGTCCTGCGCGTAGCCCGCGCCGTACTCGCCCTCGGTGGCGCGGCAGCGCTGCTCGTGCCGGCGTTCTCCGCGCACGCCGAGACGATCGGCGTCGCGGCGACGGCGGAGAACGTGTTCAAGCCCGCGTCGGTGAACGTCGTCACCGGCGACACCGTGCTCTGGACCAACACCGGCGGCATCGGCCACACCGTCACGTCCACCAGCGCCAACTGGTCGAAGAGCGACGCGATCCCGGCCGTCGGCACGTCGACGTCGTTCAAGTTCGAGAAGGCGGGGAGGTACACGTACCACTGCGCCAACCCTGCCCACCCGGCGATGACCGGCGTCGTGAACGTCCGCGACCCGAAGGCCCCTCCGCGGCCCACGACGCCGCCACCCCCGCCGCGGCCGACGCCGACCGGAGGCGCGTCCCCGCCGACGGCAACCGGATCGGGAACGCCCCCGTCCTCGTCCCCGAGCGAGACCCCGAGCGCCGGCCCGAGCGCGACCCCGGCGGTCTCCGGCTCCCCGGGCGTCACCCCGTCTCCCGGGGTCGGGCCGGCCGAGTCGCCGAGCGCGACGGTGTTCCTGGGCGAGGGCGGGCTGCGGCCGTTGCCCCCGACCGGCCGGAACAAGGGGCTCCCGGTGCTGCTCGCGTTGCTGCTGGTGGGTGGGGTCGGCAGCGCGGAGCTGCGCGCCCTGCTGGCGAACGCCCCCGACTGACCGGCCGCCCGCCGTCCACAGGCCGGACACGTCATCCACAGTTCGGCGCTGGCACGTTCTCTGTCACACCCCCGTCCTAGCCTGGTTCGCAGGGAAGAGGTGCGTTCGAGGCTCGAGGAGGTGGTCTGCTACCGTTCCTTCATTCGTTGACGCGAATGCCCTCCTGCCACGGAGAGACCGTGGCCGACCAGTCCACAGGAGGTGAGGCTGCTCCATGCGTCACTACGAGCTCATGGTGATCCTGAACCCGGATCTCGAGGAGAAGACCGTCGCGCCCTCGCTCGACGCGTTCCTCGGGGTCATCCGCGATGGCGGCGGGTCGGTCGAGAAGGTCGACATCTGGGGTCGCCGGCGCCTCTCGTACGAGATCGAGAAGCGGTGGGAAGGCATCTACGCCGTCGTCGACCTCGTCGCCGAGCCCGCCACGGTGAAGGAGCTGGACCGTCAGCTCAACCTCTCCGAGTCGATCATGCGGACGAAGGTGCTCCGCCCCGACATGCACTAGCACCACCCCTTCCCCCACACCGGCTCCGGCGCCCGCCGGGGTCACCGAACTCCCCGCTCGTGGAAGGGCGAACGCATGGCTGGCGACACCACCATCACGATCATCGGCAACCTGACCGACGACCCCGAGCTGCGGTACACGCCGAACGGCGCTGCCGTCGCGAACTTCACCGTGGCCTCCACCCCGCGGTTCCTCGACAAGACGACCAACGAGTGGAAGGACGGCGACGCGCTGTTCCTCCGTTGCTCGATCTGGCGCCAGGCGGCCGAGAACGTCGCCGAGACGTTGCAGCGCGGCATGCGTGTCATCGTCTCGGGGCGGCTCAAGCAGCGGTCGTACGAGACCAAAGAGGGCGAGAAGCGCACGGTGTACGAGGTCGAGTGCGACGAGATCGGCCCGTCCCTCAAGTACGCGACCGCCAAGGTGAACAAGACGACCCGGTCCGGCGCGGGCGGCGGTGGCGGCTTCGGCGGCGCACCGGCGGACGACCCGTGGGGCAGCCCGGCCCCGGCGCGCGTCGGTGGCGGCTCCGACGAGCCTCCGTTCTAACCCTTCCCCATACCGAGAGAGACCCGACTCACGATGGCCAAGGCACCGATCCGCAAGCCGAAGAAGAAGGTTTGCGTCTTCTGCAAGGACAAGATCACCTACGTCGACTACAAGGACACGGCGCTGCTGCGGAAGTTCATCTCCGACCGCGGCAA
>JAVEEC010000027.1 GCA_030840645.1 Frankiaceae bacterium | reverse complement strand
GGTTGTAGTGCTCCGGGTTGAGGCCGACGACCTCCATCAGCTCCTGCACCCGGCGCTTGCGCTCGGCGCCCTCGGCGATGCCGTGGATGGCGAACGGGTCGCCGATGATCGAGCCGACGCGGCGCTTGGGGTTGAGGGAGCCGTACGGGTCCTGGAACACCATCTGCATCTCGCGGCGGTAGTGGCGCATCTCCGGCCGCGGCAGGTTGGTGATGTTGTTGCCCTCGAACTCCACGGTCCCCGCGGTCACCGGGTGCAGGCCCATGATCAGGCGGGCCAGCGTCGACTTGCCGCAGCCGGTCTCACCGACCAGGCCGAGCGTCTCGCCGCGGCGGAGCTCGAGGTCGACACCGTCGACGGCGTGGACCCTGGCCACCTCCTTGCGCAGGATGATGCCCTTGGTGATCGGGAAGTACTTGGTGACCCCGGTCAGCCGGAGCAGCAGGTCGCTCGAGGCCTGCGGAGCCGGCATCGTGCCGGGCTGGACGGCGGTCATGGCTTGGTCCTCGGGGCGGCCGCCTTGGTGGCGGTAGCGGTGGCGCGTTTGCGTGGCTTCCTGGCGCCGGCGCTCTGGGCGACGGTGGTCTCCGACCGCCTGGCCTCGGCGGTCGCCACCCGGGCGGCGTCGACGGCCTGCCCGAGGCCGATCTCGTCGGCGGGCAGGTGGCAGGCGGACCGGTGCAGGATCTCGCCACCCACCGGCTTCAGCGCCGGGACCTCAGTCAGGCAGATGTCCATGACGTACGGGCAGCGCGGGTGGAACGAGCACCCGGACGGCAGGTTGATCAGGCTCGGCGGCGACCCCTTGATGGGCTTGAGCCGCTCGCCCTCCGCCGTGGCCACCGACGACGGGATCGACTCCAGCAGGCCCTTGGTGTACGGGTGGTGCGGCCGGTAGTAGATCGTCCGCCGGTCGCTCACCTCCACCGGCTTGCCCGCGTACATGACCAGTACGTCGTCGGCGAGGTCGGCGACGACGCCGAGGTCGTGGGTGATCATGATCACCGCGGTCCCGAACTCGGCCTGCACCTTCTCGATCAGGTCGAGGATCTGCGCCTGGACGGTGACGTCGAGGGCGGTCGTGGGCTCGTCGGCGATGAGGACGGCGGGGTTCAGCGCGAGGGCCATCGCGATCATGGCCCGCTGGCGCATGCCGCCGGAGAACTGGTGCGGGTAGTCGTCGACGCGCCGGTCCGGCTGAGGGATGCCGACGAGGCGGAGCAGCTCGACCGCGCGGGCGCGGGCCTGGTCCTTCGACATGTCGTCGTGCGCGCGGATCATCTCGACGATCTGCCAGCCGACCTTGTACTGCGGGTGGAGGCTGGACAGCGGGTCCTGGAAGATCATCGCGATCTTCGCCCCGCGGACGGCGCGCAGCTCGTCCGGCTTCATCGTCAGCAGGTCGCGGCCCTCGAACAGCGCCTCGCCGGTGATCTTGGCGCCGCGGGTGAGGCCGAGGATGGTCTGGGTAGAGACACTCTTGCCCGAGCCGGACTCGCCGACGATCCCGAGCGTCTGCCCGGGCTCGATCGCGAACGAGACCCCTTGGACGGCCTTGACGAGGCCGTCCTCGGTGGGGAACGACACGTGGAGGTCGCGGACCTCGAGCAGAGCCAATGGGACCCCTAGGTCGAGAAGCCCGCCGCCGAGCGTCGGAGCACGCGGCGGACCGGGGTGACGGGTGGCTGAACGCGAACATCGTAGGGCACGGACGGCCTGGCGGGGCCTCCGAAAGTCGGAGACCCCGCCAGCGTTGATCCGTTCGGGTTACAGCACCGAGATGTTGGTGATGTCACCTGAGGTGGAGAAGGGGAAGAACACGAACCCCTTCACCCGCGAGCTGACGAAGTTCACGGAGTTGCTCGTGTAGATCGGGATCCACGGAGCGTCGTCCATGACCGCCTGGTCGATGTTCGGCCAGATGTCCGCGGCCGCGGTCGGGTCGGCGGCGAGCGCCTCGTCGACCTTCTTGTCGACCTCGGGGTTGTCGTAGCCGCCGTAGTTGTAGCTACCGCCGGCGTTGTAGTTCTTCAGACCCGGGTCGGAGAGCAGCGGCGTGAAGAACGTGCGCGCGCCGTTGCCGTTCCAGTCGGGGCACCAACCCGCGTAGTACAGGTCCCAGTTGTCGGAGTGCGGGTTGGTCGTGTCGACCGTCGCGTCCTCCTTGGGGATCGGGTTGACCGCGATGCCCACTTCCTTCAGCCGGTCCGCGACGACCTGGACGATGTTCTTGTTCGTCTCGGTGTTGTCGTAGATGAAGTCCAGCTTCAGGTTGGCGGGAACGTTCGCCGACGCGAGCATCGACTTGGCCTTGGCCACGTCGCCCTTGCTGCCCGGGGTGGCGTACGGGTCGATCTTCTTGTAGCCGAGCAGGACCGGGGTCAGGATCTGGCCCGCCGGCTCGCCGTTACGCGGCCCGCCGAGCACCTGGATGATCGCGGTCTTGTCGATCGCGTAGCTCAGCGCCTGGCGAACGACCTTGTTCTGGATCAGCCTGCCGCCCGCGCTGGTGTGGTGCAGGTTGAACGAGATGTAGAACACGCACGCGCCGTCCTTGTCGACGTGCAGGCGCGGGTCCTTCTTGGCCTCGGCCTGGGCGGCCGCGGTGTTCGGCGGGTTGCCACGCAGGTACATGTCCATCGTGCCCGCGTCGACCTGCTGCTGGATCGCTTCCTTCGTCGCGGCGTTCAGCGTGATCGACACGCTGTCCACGTACGCCTTGCGCAGCGAGTCAGTCTTGGAGTCCCAGTTGGGGTTGCGCGCCAGCTTCAGCGTCTGCTTCGCCGTGTAGGACGAGACCATGTACGGGCCCGACGCGAACGCGCCGAGGTGCTTGCGGAACTCGGCCGAGTCGGTGATGTAGTTGAGGACCTCGACCGGCACCGGGGTGCTGAACGGGATCGCCATCATGTTGAGGAAGTCGCCGGCCTTCTGCTTCAGGGTGACGACGAGCTTCTTGTCGCCGTCCGCCTTGAGCCCGGAGATCTCGTTGCCCTCGATGTAGGCCTTGGCGGCCGGGACGCTCTCCTTCTTGATCTTGGCGAAGCCCGTGCAGTACTCGGTCATGCCGGCGATGGTGGCCTCGTAGTACGAGAGACCGCCGGAGGGGCCGTTCGGGTCGCAGAGGCGCTTGATCGCGCGGACGAAGTCGCCGGCCACGATCTCGCGGCTCGTCGGCGGGGCCCACTTCACGTTGTTCTTGATGCTGAACGTGTAGGTCAGGCCGTCGTCGCTGATCTTCGGCATGTCGCTGGCGAGGTCAGGCACCGGTGTGTCGCGCTTCTTCTCGTCCGCGACGTTCGGGTACGACAGCAGCTGCCGCGACGTGGCGCGCAGGTGGAAGCCCCACGCACGGACCTCGTACGCCTGGTTGGTGTCGTAGTGCGTGACGTCCTTGAGGCCGGCCAGCTTGAGCTCGCCGCCCTTCTTCAGGTCGCCGCCGCTGCTGCCGCTGCCGCTCTTGCCGCATGCCGCGGCCGTGAGAGCGAACGCGCAGAACAGCGCGGCTCCGACTCTCGTGTGCTTCCTCAGGCTCATGGCCCACCTTCCCTCGCCGCGACTGTCGCGACGAACACGCCGGCCCGGCGCGCGCAGAACGCGCTGCTGCCACACAGCCCTGTCGTGTGACAGCCCGAGACCGGGCGTACGAACAGCCGTCATTGAAGCGGGTCGTGTAGCGCGGTAGCCAGGCCCGGGGGGCAACCGGCACGCCATCGTGACGAGACTGTTATGCCACAGCGTGACCGTATGCCGTTACGTGACCACGCACCGTCACCGCTCGGCCCTCCGCAGCCCCCCTCGCCACGTTGTGTGCGGGATCTGCCGGGCTAGAGCCCGCAGATCCCGCACACGACGAGTCAGGCGGGGTGGAGGCGGTAGCGGCAGATGAGGGCGAACTCGTCGGCGTCGAGGCTCGCGCCGCCGACCAGGCCGCCGTCGACGTCCGGCTCGGCCATCAGCAGGCCGACGTTGCCGGCCTTCATCGAGCCGCCGTAGAGGACGCGTACGGCGCCCGCGACCGCCGCGTCGTACGTCTCGCGCAGGCGCGCGCGGATCGCGCCGCACACCTCCTGCGCGTCGGCGGGCGTCGCGACCTCGCCGGTGCCGATGGCCCAGACCGGCTCGTACGCGACCACGATCTCCGCCGCCTGCGCGGCGGTGAGCCCGCCCAGCCCTGCGTCGAGCTGGGTGATGACGTGCGCCACGTGGCCGCCGGCCTGGCGGACGGCGAGCGGCTCGCCGACGCAGAGGATCGGCGTGATGCCGTTCGCGAACGCGGCCCGCACCTTGGCGTTGACGACGGTGTCGTCCTCGCGGTGCTCCTCGCGGCGTTCCGAGTGGCCGGCGACGACGTACGAGCAGCCGAGCTTGGCCAGCATCGAGCCGCTCACGTCGCCGGTGTGCGGGCCGTTCGGGTACGGCGACAGGTCCTGGGCGCCGTACTTGAGCAGCAGCTTGTCGCCGTCCACCAGCGTCTGCACGCTGCGGAGGCCGGTGAACGCCGGCAGGACGACGACCTCGACGGCGTCGTAGTCGGCCGGGTCGAGCGCGAAAGCCAGCTTCTGCACGAGCTGGATCGCCTCGAGGTGGTTGAGGTTCATCTTCCAGTTGCCGGCCATCAGGGGCTGGCGGGTGGGGTTCGGCACTACTCCTCCAGGGCGGCGACGCCGGGGAGGGTCCTGCCCTCCAGGTACTCCAGCGAGGCTCCCCCGCCGGTCGAGATGTGGCCGAAGCGCTCCGCCAGGCCGAACTGCCGGACGGCCGCCGCGGAGTCGCCGCCGCCGACGACGGTCATGCCCGGCGAGGCGGCGATCGCCTCGGCGACGCCCTTCGTGCCGTTGGCGAACGGCGGCAGCTCGAACACGCCCATCGGGCCGTTCCAGAAGACGGTCCGCGCGCTCTCGACGGCCGCCGCGAACGCCGCCACGGTCTCGGGCCCGATGTCGAGCCCCTTCCAGCCGTCGGGGATGGCGTCCGCCGGAACGACCCGGGTCTCGGCATCCGCGCTGACCTCCCGCGCGACGACGACGTCGGTCGGCAGGAGCAGCGCGACGCCACGGTCCTGGGCGGTCGCGAGCATGCCGCGTACGGCGTCGAGCTGGTCGGCCTCCAGCAGCGAGTCGCCGACGCCGTGCCCCTGCGCCGCGAGGAACGTGAAGCACATGCCGCCGCCGACCAGCAGCCGGTCGACGAGACCGAGGAGGGCGGTGATGACGGCGAGCTTGTCGCTGACCTTGGAGCCCCCGAGGACGACGGCGTACGGGCGCGCCGGGTCGGTGGTCAGCGACCGCAGGACGGAGAGCTCCTCGAGGACGAGGTAGCCGGCGGCGTGCTCCAGCAGCCGCGGCACGCCGACGACGCTGGCGTGCGCGCGGTGCAGCGCGCCGAAGCCGTCGCCGACGTAGCAGTCGCCGTACGCCGCCAGCTCCTTGGCGAACGACTCGTCCCCGGCCTCCTCGCGCGGGTCGAACCGCAGGTTCTCCAGCAGCGCGAGCGGCTCGGGCGCGGCCTCGCCATGGGCGACGAGCGGGACGTGCGTGCCGAGCAGCTCGGACAGGCGCGCCGCGACCGGCGCGAGGCTGTACCTCGGGTCCGGCCGCCCCTTCGGGCGGCCGAGGTGGCTCGCGACGACGACGCTGCCGCCGCGTTCGCGGATCGACCGGATGGTCGGCAGTGACGCCACGATCCGCCCGTCGTCGGTGATCCTGCCGTCCTCCAGCGGGACGTTCAGGTCGCAGCGCAGGAACACCCGGCGGCCCTCGACCGCCAGGTCGTCGACGGAACGCATCTAGAGCGAGGACCCGACGAGCTGCGCCAGCGACGCGAGGCGGTTGGAGTAGCCCCACTCGTTGTCGTACCAGCCGACGACCTTGACCAGGTTGCCGTTGGTCATCGTCAGGGCCGAGTCGAACACGCAGGAGTGCGGGTCGCCGACGATGTCGGAGGAGACGATCGGGTCCTCGGTGTAGGAGAGGTAGCCCTGCAGCGGGCCGCTGGTCGCGGCCTTCTCGTACGCCGCCTTGACCTCCTCGGCGGTCGTCTCGCGCTCCAGCACGCAGACCAGGTCGGTGACCGAGCCGTCGGGTACGGGCACCCGCATGGCGAAGCCGTCGAGCCGCCCCTTCAGCTCAGGGATGACCAGCGCCACGGCCTTCGCGGCGCCCGTCGTGGTCGGGATGATGTTCTGCGCGGCGGCGCGGGCACGGCGCAGGTCGCTGTGCGTGAAGTCGAGGATGACCTGGTCGTTGGTGTACGCGTGCGTCGTCGTCATGAACCCCTTGACGATGCCGAACGAGTCCATCAGCACCTTGGCGAGCGGCGCGACGCAGTTGGTGGTGCAGGACGCGTTGCTGAGCACGTGGTGGCTCGCCGGGTCGTACTTGTCGTCGTTGACGCCCATGACGATCGTGATGTCCTCGCCCTTGGCGGGCGCGCTGATGATGACCTTCTTGGCGCCGCCGCCGTCGATGTGCTGGCGGGCCTTCTCCGCGTCGGTGAAGAAGCCGGTGGACTCGATGACGACCTCGACGCCGAGGTCGGCCCAGGGCAGCTTCGCCGGGTCGCGCTCGGCGAGCATCGTGACGGTGTGCGGGCCTACGTGGATGGCGCCGTCGCTCACCGACACGTCGTACGGCAGCCGGCCCGAGACCGTGTCGTACTTGAGCAGGTGGGCCATCGTCTTGAGGTCGCCGAGGTCGTTGGCGGCGACGATCTCGACGTCGTTGCCCGGCAGCGCGTCCACCGCCCGCCAGAAGTTGCGACCGATGCGGCCGAAGCCGTTGATGCCAACGCGGACTGCCACAGGAGCTCCAGGGTCGAGACTTCTCGGGTCGGCCCCGACTTTATCCCTCGCCGGCGTCCGCCTCGGAATCGTCCTCGCCGCCCGCGCGCTTGTCCGCCAGCGCGAGGAGGCGGCGGATCCGGCCGGCGACGGCGTCCTTCGTGAGCGGCGGGTCGGCGAGGGAGCCGAGCTCTTCGAGGCTGGCCTGCCCGTGCTCGATCCGCAGCCGCCCGGCCGCGAGCAGGTGCTCGGGCGCGTCCTCGCCGAGCACCTTCAACGCCTCGCTGACACGTTCCGCGGCGGCGACGGCGGCCCGGGCGGAGCGCCGCAGGTTGGCGTCGTCGAAGTTCGCCAGCCGGTTGGCGGTAGCACGCACCTCACGGCGCATCCGGCGTTCCTCCCACGCGAGGACGCCCTCGTGCGCGCCGAGCTTGGTGAGCAGCGCGCTGATCGCGTCGCCGTCGCGGACGACGACCCGGTCGACGCCGCGGACCTCGCGGGCCTTGGCGCTGACGCCGATCCGCCGCGCCGCGCCGACGAGCGCGAGCGCGGCCTCGGGCCCCGGGCAGGTGATCTCCAGCGAGCAGGAACGGCCCGGCTCGGTGAGGCTGCCGTGCGCGAGGAACGCGCCCCGCCACGCCGCCGCCGCGTCGCACTCCCGGCCGCCGACGATCGCCGGTGGCAGGCCGCGGACCGGCCGGCCGTGGGCGTCGAGCAGGCCGGCCGCCCGGGCCAGCCCGTCGCCGTCCTTCACGACGCTGACGACGTAGCGGTTGCCGCGCCGCAGGCCGCTCGGCGCGAGCACCTTCAGGTCGGTCTGCTTGCCGAATATCTCGACGATGTCCTTGCGGACGCGGCGCGCGGCCGCGCCCGTGTCCAGCTCGGCCTCGACCACGACCTTCCCGGCGACGATGTGCAGCGCGTTCGCGAACCGCAGCAGCGTCGCCATCTCGGCCCGCCGGCAGCACGGCTTGGTGACGTTGACGTGCGCCAGCTCGTTCTTGATAGCGGGGGTCATGGCCACCGAGCGTCGCTCCCGTTCATCAGGTCTGCGTAGGCCCGGGCCAGCCGGGCGGGGTCGTGGCGAGCGGCCTGGCCGTCGGCCGCCACCGGTGCGAACCGTACGTCCGCGCCCAGGTCCGCCGCCGCGTCCATCAGACCATCCCGGTCAAGCGTGCCGCTGTCGGCAAGTACACAGTCGAACGGCATGTCCGGTACGTGCGCCGCGACGGCGGCCAGATGGGCGGCCGGGGAGAAGTCCGTCGTCTCGCCCGTCTGCGGCACGAGGTTGAGGACCAGCACTCGTCGCGCGCTCGTCTTCGTCAGCGCCTCGCGCAGTCCGGGGACGAGCAGGTGCGGCACCATCGACGTGAACAGGCTGCCGGGTCCGAGCAGCACCCAGTCGGCCTCCTCGATGGCCGTCACCGCCTCGGGCGTCGCCCGCGGGGCGACCGGGTCGAGGCTGACGGCGCAGACCAGGCCGGGCGTCGTCGCCACCTCGACCTGGCCGCGGACCTGGCGGGTCACCCGCGGGTCGGGGTCGAGGCCCGCGACCTCGGCGACGATCTCGATGCGTTCGGTCGTCATCGGCAGGACGCGGCCGGTCAGGCCGAGCAGCTTCGCGGCCAGGTCCAGCGCGCGCACCGGGTCGCCGGTCACCGCGGTGAGGCCGACGAGCAGCAGGTTCCCGACGGCGTGGCCGTCCAGCGGCCCGTCGCTCGTGAACCGGTGCTGCAGCAGCGCCTCCCACGTCCGGCCCCACTCGTCGTCGCCGGCCAGCGCCGCGAGCGCCATCCGCAGGTCGCCTGGCGGCAGCGCGCCGAGCTCCGTTCGCAGGCGGCCGCTGGACCCCCCGTCGTCGGCGACCGTGACGATCGCGGTGACGTTGCCCGTCAGGCGGCGCAGTGCCTGGAGGCTGGCGGCGAGGCCGTGGCCGCCGCCGAGCGCGACCACCTTGGCGCCGTTCACTCCCGTCCTACGTCGCGGTGCACGACGCGGACGTCCGCGCCGGTCTGCGCCAGGCGCGCGGCCAGCTCCTCGGCGATGACGACGCTGCGGTGCCTGCCCCCCGTGCAGCCGACCGCGAGCGTCAGGTAGCGCTTCCCCTCGTGCGCGAACCCGGTCACGAGGAACGCGAGGAGGTCGCTGTACTTCTCGATGAACGGCAGCGCGTCCGGTTGTCCGAGGACGAAGTCCTTGATCACCTGGTCGCGGCCGGAGTACGGCCGCAGCTCAGGCTCCCAGTGCGGGTTCGGCAGGAACCGGCAGTCCACGACCAGGTCGGCGTCGACCGGGAGCCCGTACTTGAAGCCGAACGACACCACCGTCGCCCGCAGCCCCGATCCGTTCTCCCCCGCGAACGCCTGCTCCACCTTGGCGCGCAGCTCGTGCACGTTCAGGTCGCTGGTGTCGACGATCAGGTCGGCCTCGCCGCGCAGCTCGGCGAGCAGGTCGCGTTCGCTCGCGATGCCGTCGACCAGCCGGCCGTCGCCCTGCAACGGGTGCGGGCGGCGTACGTGCTCGAACCGCCGGACCAGCGCCTCGTCGCTCGCTTCGAGGAAGAGGATGCGCCGCCCGACCCCCTTGACGGCCAGCTCGTCCAGCCCGGCGCGGAGGTCGGAGAAGAACGCCCGCCCGCGGACGTCGACGACCACGGCGACGCGGGACACCGCCCCCTGCGAACGCGTCACCAGCTCGGTCATCGTCCCGAGCAGCGACGGCGGCAGGTTGTCTACGACGAACCAGCCCATGTCCTCGAACGCCTTCGCCGCCTCGCTCCGGCCCGCGCCGGACAGGCCGGTGATGACTGTGAGTTCCAGCGGCTTCGAGCCGTCGGTCATGCGCGCTCCCTTCGCCCCGGCCCCGCAAGGATGCCAGGACGGAGCGCGCGCGGCC
This sequence comes from Frankiaceae bacterium, assembly GCA_030840645.1. Taxonomy (GTDB): domain Bacteria; phylum Actinomycetota; class Actinomycetes; order BP-191; family BP-191; genus BP-191. The sequence continues at coordinate 11,218 of JAVEEC010000027.1, read as the reverse complement.
GGGTCGGCGCGGAAGCGGCGCCGTCAGGCGGTGACGTCGAGCTCGATCTGCGAAACGGTCGATCCGCCGCCGCCCGACTCCTTCTGTGAAGATCACCACGCTCAAGAGGGGCGGGATTCCTGCACAGAAGGCGACGAGCGCGCGCACCGTGACGGAGGGCACGGTGCCGGGCGACCGTCCGCGTTCAGCCTCAGGGCTTCGGCAGGTCGAACACCCCGAGCCGCAGCGAGGTGAGGGACTCGCCGAACGCCTCGCCGGAGAACCGCCAGGTGGTCGGGCCGGACGCCCCGCCGACGGCGATGCCCCAGCCGTGACAGTCCGCCTCGCGCTCCGACACCCACGAGACGGGCTCGCCGCCGTGCAGCCAGCCCGCGCCGACCCCTGAGGCGACGTAGCCGGCCGGTCCGAGCGCGAGCGCCGGCCAGCAGGGCAGCATGCCGAGCGCGACGCTCCCCCACCGCCCGCCCGGCACGTCACCGGTCCCGTCGAAGTGCTCGACCCGGACTCCCTGCGACTCGGCCCCCGTGCCGCTCGCGGCCCCGGAGACGGTGTGCACCGCACCGCCCTTGAGAGGCGTCACCGTCCAGCCGGGCGACTTCACCTTGATCGCGACATCCATGCCCGACGCGGCGACGTAGAAGTCGAGGTCGGTCGGCTGCTGCTGGTCCACCATCCGCTCGCCGTCCGGGTTGGCCTGCCGGGTCGACACCTGGCAGAGCGCCGCCGCGGGCGGGCCCGGCGTGGTCCCGTCCAACGGCGCCACGAACCGCCCGTCGCCGTACGTCTTGACCCACGCCTCGTCGGTCCCGTCGATCATGAACGCGGAGAACGTGCCGTCCTCGAGCACCACCCGCCGGCCGTGGACCCGCTGGGTGCTCACGACGAACACCACGGCCGGGTCGGCATGGGAGTCGCCGAGGACGACGAGGTTCATGACCAGCGGCCGGGGTGCGCTCCCCTGCCGGCGCACCAGCCAGACCTTGAGCCGGGGCGGCGGGCAGGCGCCGTTCTCGCCGGCCGCCGTCGCGGCCAGGGGCGCGCAGAGCGCCGCCGCGGCGACCACCGCCGCGACGGACCGCCGGACTCTGCGCACCATGACGTCTCTCATCGCTAGACGCATGGCCCGGGCGGGGTCGTGCCCATGTAGACCGGCTGGTCCGGCGTCGGCAGCACCTGCGTGACGGTCTGCTTGCACGGGATCGGGTACCGCTTCTTGCCGGTGACGAAGGAGCCCCTGACCTGGAGCTGGATGGAGCTCATGCCGCGGATGTAGGTCCCGTTGAACTCCACGACCTCGTCCCACGTCATCGCGCGGGCCTCCCAGAAGGTGCCCGACCCGGCGGTGTTCGTCGCCGTCGCGACAGGACCGGCGATCGTCATCGGCTTGCCCTTGGCCGCGTTGTCGATGATCCGCACCTCGACCCGGACCGAGCTGGCGCACGACTTCCTCGCGTACGAGACGCCGTCGCCGTGCCACTTGTACATGACGTAGAGCTCGGTAATGCTGCGGAACACGTCGACGCCGATCGTGCCGACCCAGTTCGTGGCCTGGGTGATGCCGTTCGGGTCGGTGATGCAGGGCCTGGTCACCCCGGCGGCCGACTGGAGCACGGCGTCGACCGCGGCCAGCATCGACGCGGGCGCCTCGAACGTGCCGACGTACACGAGGTCGTCGGGCGCTTCCGCCCGGGCAGGAGCCACCGCGAGCGGCGACACCAGCGTTGTGACGACCGAGAACACCACTGCTCGCGCGAGTCCGCGCATCCCTGATTCCCCGTTCGCGTCGAGAGACCGGCCCGCCGGTCTCACGTCCCACCGTGAGACGCATGTCACGGCCCCGCCGTGGCGAGCCGTTCCGGGGAAACTAGAGGGGCAGAAAGGGAGAAACAAGGCGAAAAGCGACCCCTATGTGCCTATGGCTAAGACGCGCCAATTATGGGGAATCCGCGCTCTCCAGGATCTCGCCGGTGAGCGGGTCGACCGCCGGGGCGGGCGCCGTCGCGGCGAGGGCGGCGGCGATCGTGACGGCCGTCTTGGGGCCGATCCCGGGAACGGCGGCCAGCTCGTCGGGCGTCGCCAGCCGCAGCCGCTTCACGCTGCCGAAGTGCCGCAACAATGCCTTCCGCCGCGTCTCCCCCAGGCCGGGAACGGCGTCCAGGGCGGACGTCGTCATCGACCGGCTGCGCTTCTGCCGGTGGTACGCGATCGCGAAGCGGTGCGCCTCGTCGCGGACGCGTTGCAGCAGGTAGAGGCCCTCGCTGGTCCGCGGCAGGATCACCGGCTCGTCCCGGTCCGGCAGCCAGACCTCTTCGAGGCGCTTGGCCAGCCCGCAGAGCGTCACGTCCACGATGCCGAGCTCGTCCATCGCGCGGGCCGCGGCGGCGACCTGCGGCGGTCCGCCGTCCACGACGACGAGGTTCGGCGGGTAGGCGAACCTCGTCCGCGCGCCGGGCTCCTCGCCTGCCCTGGCGAGGGCGGCGCGCTCGTCGTTGTAGCGCGCGAACCGCCGTGCCACGACCTCGTACATCGCGGCGGTGTCGTCCTGGCCGTCGACGCTCTTGACGGCGAAGCGGCGGTACTCGGACTTGCGCGCGACCCCGTCCTCGAACACCACCATGCTGCCGACGACGCTGGTGCCCTGGAGGTTCGAGATGTCGAAGCACTCGATCCGCAGCGGCGCGTCCGGCATGCCGAGCGCCTCCTGGATCTCGCCGAGCGCCCGGCTCCGCGCGCTGAGGTCGCCGGCCCGGCGCAGCTTGTGCAGCTGGAACGCCTGGGCCGCGTTGCGCGTCACGGTCTCCTGCAGCGAACGCTTGTCGCCGCGCTCCGGCACCCGCAGCGCCGCCCGGCCGCCCCGGATGCCGGAGAGCCACTCGGCGAGGGCTGACTCGTTCGGCGGCATGACCGGCAAGAGCACCTCGCGGGGCACGTCGTCGGGCGCGGCGGCGCCGTAGAGCTGCTCCACGAAGCTCGACACCAGGTCGGGTACGTCCAGCTCCTCGACCTTGTCGACGACCCAGCCGCGCTGGCCGCGGACCCGCCCGTCGCGGACGTGGAACACCTGGAACGCCGCCTCCAGCGCGTCCTCCACGAACCCGATCACGTCGGCGTCGGTGCCCGGCGCGAGGACGACCGCCTGCTTCTCGATCGCGCGGCGCAGCGCGCCGATGTCGTCGCGGAGCCGGGCGGCCTGCTCGAACTCGAGATTCGCGGCGGCCGCGGCCATCGCGCGTTCGAGCCGCTTCAAGTGGCGCTGCGTCTGGCCGGCCAGGAAGTCGCTGAGGTCCTCGGCGATCCGCCGGTGCTGCTCGGCGTCGACCCGGCCGACGCAGGGCGCGGAGCACTTGCCGATGTAGCCGAGCAGGCACGGGCGGCCGATCTGCCCCGCCCGCTTGAACACGCCGTTGCTGCACGTCCGGACCGGGAACACGCGCAACAGCAGGTCGAGCGTCTCGCGGATCGCCCAGGCGTGGGCGTACGGGCCGAAGTACTTGACGCCCTTCTTCTTGGGACCGCGCATCACCATCGCCCGCGGGTACTCCTCGCCGAACGTGATCGCGAGGCTCGGGTAGGACTTGTCGTCGCGGTAGCGGACGTTGAACCGCGGGTCGTGCTCCTTGATCCAGTTGTACTCGAGCTGCAGCGCCTCGACCTCGGTGGAGACGACCGTCCAGTCGACGCTCGCGCCGGTCTGCACCATGAGGCGGGTGCGTTCGTGCAGCGCGCGGACGTCCTGGAAGTAGCTGGAGAGCCTGGCGCGCAGGCTCTTCGCCTTGCCGACGTAGATGACGCGACCGTCGCGGTCGCGGAACCGGTAGACGCCCGGCTGGTCGGGGATGGTGCCCGGCGCCGGGCGGTAGCTCGCCGGGTCCGCCATGCCCTCCATCGTACGAACTCCCTCCCGGGTCGGCTCGGTGCTCGCGGCGTGCGTGGCGGATTGGCTTCGGGGGGTGCGATCTGTCACATTTCGTCCCGACCGGTCGACCCACAGCGTGAGGGGTTGTCGAGGTGGACGACGTCACGGCGAGCGTGATCGTCGACGGGGGGTGCTCCGGCCCCAACCGCACGACGATGCTGCGCCTCGCCTGGTCGCGGCAGGACCCGCTCGCCGTCCGCCTCCTGCTCACCGCCTCCCCCGACCATCCGGCGCTGCCCCGCGGTTCGTGGGCGGTGCTGCGCGACTTCCTGCGGTACGGCTGCACCCACCCGACCGGCGACGGGCTGGTCCGCGTCCGCCCCGACCGCGCGGGCCGCGTCGTGCTGGAGCTGGTCGACGGGTCGCGGGCCTGCGTTGTACACCTGCCCGTCGAGACGGTGACGCGGTTCCTCGACGCGACCGAGGAGCTCTGCCCGAGCGGCGAGGAACGCAACGACACCGCCATCGACGCGTTGATCGACCGCCTGCTCGAGGCGTAGCGCCCCCCGGCCTCGTTCTGTGCAGGAGTTCGGACCCCCCTCACGCGTGACGATCTTCACAGAACGCGGGGACGCGGGGGCGGGGCGCGGGCGGAGGCGCGGGGCGGGGCGCGAGCCGGCTACCGGCGGGCGGCCACCGTCTTGCGACGGGGTGCGGCCTTCTTCGCGGGCTTCTTCTTGGGCGCCCCGCCCACCCGGTCCCCCAGGATGCCGCGGAGGAACACGCCGGTGTGGCTCCCCTCCGTCGCCGCGACCTCCTCCGGCGTCCCCTCGGCGATGACCAGGCCGCCCCCGCTGCCGCCCTCGGGCCCCATATCGACGATCCAGTCGGCGGTCTTGATGACGTCGAGGTTGTGCTCGATGACGAGGACGGAGTTGCCCGCGTCGACCAGCCGCCCGAGGACGCCCAGCAGCTTGCGGATGTCCTCGAAGTGCAGCCCCGTCGTCGGCTCGTCCAGGATGTAGACGGTCCGTCCGGTCGAGCGCTTCTGCAGCTCCGACGCGAGCTTGACGCGCTGCGCCTCGCCGCCGGAGAGCGTCGGCGCGGGCTGGCCGAGCCGGACGTAGCCGAGGCCGACGTCGTTCAACGTCCGCAGGTGCCGCGCGATCGCCGGCACGGCCTCGAAGAAGTCGACCGCCTCCTCGATCGGCATGTCGAGCACCTCGGCGATCGTCTTCCCCTTGAAGTGCACCTCCAGTGTCTCCCGGTTGTAGCGGGCGCCGTGGCAGACCTCGCAGGGGACGTACACGTCGGGCAGGAAGTTCATCTCGATCTTGATGGTGCCGTCGCCGGCGCAGTTCTCGCACCGCCCGCCCTTGACGTTGAACGAGAACCGGCCCGGCAGGTACCCGCGGACCTTCGCCTCGGTGGTCTCGGCGAACAGCTTGCGGACGTGGTCGAACACGCCGGTGTACGTCGCCGGGTTGCTCCGTGGTGTCCGGCCGATCGGCGACTGGTCGACGGTGACGACCTTGTCCAGGTGTTCGAGCCCGGTCACCCGGGTGTGCCGGCCCGGGACCTGGCGGGCGCCGTTGACCTTGTTCGCGAGGACGGCCGAGAGGATGTCGTTGACCAGCGTGGACTTGCCCGAGCCGGAGACGCCGGTGACGGCGACGAAGCAGCCGAGCGGGAACGCCACGGTGAGGTCGCGGAGGTTGTGCTCGCGCGCGCCCTCGACAGTGAGCGAGCGCTCGCCCGGGGTCCGGCGGATGTCGGGGATCGGGATGGACCGCCGGCCTGACAGGTACGCGCCGGTGATCGACCGCTCCGCGGTGAGCAGCCCCTCGCGCGGGCCGGAGTAGACGATGTCGCCGCCGTGCTCGCCGGCGCCGGGACCGATGTCGACGACCCAGTCGGCGTGGGCGATGGTGTCCTCGTCGTGCTCGACCACGATCAGGGTGTTGCCGAGGTTGCGGAGGCGTTCGAGGGTGTCGATGAGGCGGCGGTTGTCGCGCTGGTGCAGGCCGATCGACGGCTCGTCCAGGACGTAGAGGACGCCGACCAGGCCTGAACCGATCTGGGTGGCGAGGCGGATGCGCTGCGCCTCGCCGCCGGCGAGGGTCGCGGCGGGGCGGTTCAGCGAGAGGTAGTCGAGGCCGACGTCGAGCAGGAAGCCGAGGCGGGCGTTGACCTCCTTGACGACCCGCTCGGCGATCATCGCCTCGCGCGGGCTCAGCTCCAGCGTGAGCAGGAACTTCGCGCACTCGGCGATCGACATGGCCGACACGTCGGAGATGGTCTTGTCCCCCAGCGTCACCGCGAGCGACTCCGGCTTGAGCCGGGCGCCGTGGCACGCGGGGCAGGGCACGTCGCGCATGTACCCCTCGTACCGTTCGCGGCTGGTGTCCGTCTCCGCCTCGGTGTGCCGGCGCTCCAGGAACGGGATGACGCCCTCGAACGCCGTGTAGTACGACCGCTCCCGGCCGTACCTGTTGCGGTAGCGGACGTGCACCTGCTTGTCGCTGCCGTCGAGGACGGCGGTCTGCGCCTTCTTCGAGAGCTTGTACCAGGGGGTGTCCATCCGGAACCCGAGCTGGTCGGCGAGGGCCTGGAGCAGCCGGCCGAAGTACTCGTAGTGGTGGCCGCTCCCCCACGGCGCGATGGCGCCCTCGGCGAGCGACAGCTCGGTGTCGGGGATGACCAGCTCGGGGTCCACCTCCTTCTTGGTGCCGAGGCCCGAGCAGACCGTGCAGGCGCCGTACGGCGAGTTGAAGGAGAACGACCGCGGCTCCAGCTCCTGGAAGTCGAGGTCGCAGAACAGGCAGGCGAGGTGCTCCGAGTACGTCCGCTCGCGGCCCGGGTCGTCGTCGGCCAGGTCGACGAACTCGAGCGTCACCATGCCGTCGCCGAGGCGGAGCGCCGTCTCGACGGAGTCGGTCAGCCGGCGCTTGGCCGAGTCCTTGACGGTGAGCCGGTCGATCACCACGTCGATGGTGTGCTTCTCGTACTTCTTCAGCTTCGGCGGGTCGGCGAGCGGGACCACCGTGCCGTCGACCCGGGCCCGGCTGTACCCCTTGGTGAGGAGGTCGGAGAACAGCTCGCCGTACTCCCCCTTGCGCCCGCGGATCACCGGCGCGAGCACCTGGAACTTGGTGCCCTCGGCCATCTCCAGCACCCGGTCGACGATCTGCTGGGGCGTCTGCCGGGCCACCGGGCGGCCGCAGTTGGGGCAGTGCGGCCTGCCCGCGCGCGCGAACAGCAGGCGGAGGTAGTCGTAGACCTCGGTGATGGTGCCGACCGTGGAACGAGGGTTGCGGCTGGTCGACTTCTGGTCGATGGAGACCGCGGGCGAGAGGCCCTCGATGAAGTCGACGTCGGGCTTGTCCATCTGGCCGAGGAACTGGCGGGCGTACGCCGACAGCGACTCGACGTAGCGGCGCTGCCCCTCGGCGAAGATCGTGTCGAACGCCAGGCTGGACTTGCCGGAGCCGGACAGCCCCGTGAACACGATCAGCGCGTCGCGGGGCAGGTCGAGAGAGACGTTGCGGAGGTTGTGCTCGCGCGCGCCTCTGACGACGAGTCGGTCTGCCATGGGGTTGGACGGTCCTCAACGGTCGGAGTCCGGCGCCTCGCGACGCTCCCGGCGGGCCCGCCGGCGACTCGTTCGACAATAACTGGGGGGTGTGACAGTTTCCGCCGGGCGCCGCGGGGGCGGCCGGCCGGCTCCCTCGGATAGAGTCGCCGCGGCACCCGCGGTATTCCCGGGCGGGCCGCCGTACCTCTCCTACCCCGACCGGAAGGGCCGCCCCGACGATGGGCCTCGCACCCCGCCGCACCGCCCGCGCCGCGCTCCTCGCGGCCGTCCCCGTCGCGCTCGGCAGCCTCGCGCTGGCGCCCGCCCTGGCCGGGCCGCGCGGCGTCGCACAGGCCAAGGAGGGCAAGGTCGCGGCGACCGGCGCCTTCAAGTTCGACCCGGCGACGATCACGGTCGCCGTCGGCGGCAAGGTCACCTGGACCAACACCGGCGGCGGCTACCACACGGTCACCGGCGGCACCGCCGGGACGCCGGACTCCTCCTCCCCCATCGGCGACCACCAGCTCGCGGCGACCGGCGCGACCGCCGTCGTGACGTTCACCAAGGCAGGGACGTACCAGTACTACTGCCAGCCGCACCAGACTCTCGGCATGACGGGCGAGGTCGTCGTCGGCGCGCCGGGCGCGTCGCCGACCGCAACCGCGACTCCGTCGGTCAGCGCGGTCCCGACCGACGTTCCCGTCCCGCCCGCGAGCGCGTCGGCGAGCGCGGTCGTCGGCGACGTGCCGCCCGGGGCCGGCGCACCCACCGCGAGCGGGACCGAGCTGGTCCCCGGCGTCGCGGGGAACAAGACGCTCGAGGACATCGAGGCCGAGCGGGCGTCGTACCACGGCGCGGTGAGCGGGTTCCGGTTCTTCACGATGGTGGCGATCGCGTTCCTCGTGATCCTCGGCGCGGCGGTGCTGTTCTCGACCCGGCCGAGGCGCGCGCGGAAGTGACGTACACCGGCGACGTCGCCGTCGGCGGCCCGACGGACGTCCGGGAGCTGCCCGGGCTGCGGGTGACCAAGATCGCGGTGGGGCCGTTCGACAACAACGTCTACCTGCTGCGCTGCGCGGCGACCGGCACCACCGTGCTCATCGACGGCGCGGCCGAGGCCGAACGCATCCTCGCGACGCTCGGCGCCGACCCGCTGGTGACCGTCGTGCAGACGCACGGGCACCCGGACCACGTCCAGGCGATCGGCGAGGTCCGCGCCGCGACCGGCGCCGACCTGCTCTGCCACGAGGGCGACGCGGGGATGATGCCCGAGGGGCAGCAGCCGTCGTTCGTGAACGACGGTGACGTCGTGCCGGTCGGCGACGTGTCGGTGCGGGCGATCCACCTGGAAGGCCACACCCCGGGCGGCCTCGCGCTGCTGTACGAGGGCGACCCGGAGCGGCCGCACCTGTTCACCGGCGACTCGCTGTTCCCCGGCGGCGTGGGGAACACGCAGAAGGACCCTGAGCGGTTCGCGCGGCTGATGGACGACGTCGAGACGAAGCTGTTCGGCCCGTTGCCGGACTCGACCTGGGTCTACCCGGGCCACGGCCGGGACACGACGCTCGGGGCCGAGCGCCCGTCGCTGCCGGAGTGGCGCGCGCGGGGCTGGTAGGCGCCCGCGGTTACTCCGGCAGGTCGACCGTGCCGTCCGCCCGCAGCGGGAAGCCCGGGTTGTACGCGACCTCCCAGGCGTTGCCGTCGGGGTCGGCGAAGTAGCCGGAGTAGCCGCCCCAGTCGGCACGCTCGGCCGGCTTGAGCAGCGTGGCGCCGGCCGCGGCGGCGTCGTTCAGGACCTGGTCGACCTCGGCCTCGGTGGCGACGTTCACAGCGAGCGCGACGCCGCGGAACGGCAGCGGCGGCGCGGCCGGCAGGCCGGCGTCGGCGGCGAGCTTGTCGTGGTCCCAGAGGCCGAGCACGACAGGCCCGAGCCGGAAGAACGCGATCTCGCCGGGCACCGAGCCGGACGAACGCCGCCAGCCGAGCCGCTCGTAGAACGCCGCCGCCGCCTCGACGTCGGCGACGCCGAGGGTGGCGAACGTGATGCGGGCGGGAACGGTCACAGCGGGGAGTCTTGCCGGTCCGGCTCCGGCAGCGCCAGCGCCGGCCGCGTGGCGCGCAGGCTGACGACCACCGAGGCGCCGATGACGGCCGCGATGACGAGCAGCGACAGCCAGGTCGGCGCGTGCCACCACTCGCTCACCAGCATCTTGGCGCCGACCAGGACCAGCACGACCGCGAGACCGATCTTGAGGTACGTGAACCGGTCGATCAGGTCGGCGAGCAGGAAGTAGAGCGCCCGCAGGCCGAGGATGGCGAACGCGTTCGACGTGAACACGAGGAACGGGTCCTTCGTCACGGCGAACACCGCCGGGATCGAGTCGACGGCGAAGAGGATGTCGGTGGTCTCGACGGCGACCAGCACGGCGAGCAGCGGAGTCGCGAGGCGGACGCCGTTCTCCCGGCTGAAGAAGCGTTCGCCCCGGTAGCCGTCGGTCATCGGCACGAACCGGCGCATCAGCCGGAGCACGGGGTTCTTCCCCGGGTCGGCGTGGCTCTCGCTGCGCATCGCCATCCGGATGCCGGTCAGCACGAGGAACGCGCCGAACACGTACACCGCCCAGTGGAACCGGTCGAGCAGCGCCGCACCCGCGACGATGAACACGGCACGGAACACCAGCGCGCCGACGACACCCCAGAACAGCACCCGGTGCTGCACCGCGGTCGGCACCGCGAAGTACGTGAACAGCAGCGCGAACACGAAGATGTTGTCGACCGACAGGCTCTTCTCGACCAGGTAGCCGGCGAAGTACTGGCCGGCCCGGTCGCCGCCCTGCAGGACCCAGATCAGGACGCCGAACGCGAGCCCGATGCTGATCCAGATGGCGCTCGAGTACGCCGCCTCGCGGACGGAGACGGCGTGCGCCTCGCGGTGCACGACGAGCAGGTCGACGAGGAGCATGACGAGGATGGCTGCGGTGACCGCAACCCAGGCCCAGAACGGGGTCTGCACGGTGAGAACGTCCCTTCGGCTCGCTGAACGGGCCGAAGGTCTTCCTCGCCCGGCAGCGCCGGGCCGACGGCACCGGACCCGGGTGACGTACTACCCGGTGTCGTGTTGACGATGCCGCCGCGGACGGAGGTACTCCCCTTCGCGGTAGGTGCAGTCTACGTGGTGGCGGCCGTCTCGGTCTCGCGGACGTCGATCGCGGGCGCGTCGACTCGGACGACGTCGAGGTTGACGAACGTCGGCGGCCCGTCGCACAGCTCGGCCATCTTCGCCGCGAACGCCTGCGTCGCCGGGTGCTCGGAGTTCTTCATGGCGTCCTCGTACGAGTCGAACTCCGCGATGACGAGGAAGCGCCCCGGACGGTCGCGGTCCTGGGTGATCGTCACCTTGCGTACGGTCGTCTCGCCGGCCATGTCGGCCCGCAGCTGCTCGGACAGCGCCTCGATCTCGTCCATCCGGGACGTGGTGTTGTCGATGATCTGGATGAAGCCCATGCGCGCTCCCTCGGTCACCGCGAGCCGGTCGCCGCGCGGGTTGCCCGCAGTCAACGCCCCCTCGTCGGCCCCGGACAAGAGGCGGACGTCCTCGTTGGGGATCTACGGAACGTCCCGCTCCGCCCCCGCCCGGCTCGTTCCGTGAAGATCGCCACGTGGCGGTCTCAACCGGTCAGTGCAACGAGGACCTCGTTGAGCTTTTCGGATGGTGTCATTGATCCGAGGGTTTTGCGGGGTCTGCCGTTGAGGCTGTCGGCGGCGGCTTGCAGGGCGGCGGCGTCGTG